>JBILBT010000228.1:0-5087 GCA_044353545.1 Crocinitomicaceae bacterium
ATCTTGTTGCCCTTTACACGACCAAGTTTGATCATTAACGCGGTAGAAATCATGTTCAATACCAATTTTTGCGCTGTTCCAGATTTCATGCGCGTGCTGCCTGTAACGAATTCTGGTCCAACCTCAGGTGTAATCGGATATTCTACAGCAAGAGACAATGGTGAAGCGGGATTACACGAGATTCCACCAGTCAAGACACCATGTTTTTTAGCCATGTCAATGGCGCCAAGGACATAGGGAGTTGAACCAGAAGCTGCAATCCCTACTAGTGTATCATTCGAATTTATGTGATGTTCCATTAAATCTTTCCAGCCTTGCTCGCGGTCATCTTCTGCAAATTCAACGGCTTTTCGGATGGCAGTATCACCACCTGCAATGATGCCAATCACCAATCCTTGTGGCACCCCAAACGTAGGAGGGCATTCGCTCGCATCCACAATTCCAAGTCGACCGCTTGTTCCGGCGCCAATGTAGAAGAGTCGTCCACCGCGATTCATTCGTTCATGGCAGGCATTCACCAAAGCTTCGATGGCGGGGATTTCCTTTTCAACTGCCAGGGGAACAGATTGATCCTCGCGGTTCATGTTCACTAACAAGTCCTTACTCGACATTTTTTCAAGGTCAGAATAATGGGAGGATGATTCTGTTGTTTTCTTCATGGAATTAAACGAGATAAGCTCTTGAATTGCTGTCTTTAAACTCCACTTCGACACGTTCTTTCAAGGTCGTAGATAGGCTCAATCCAACGAAATCCGCTTTAATGGGATAGCGGCGGTGTGTACGATCAACCAAAGCGACTGTTTTAATCGATTTCGTAGCCCGTTCAAGGAATTTTATCAATGAATATTGCATCGTCTTTCCCGAGTTGAGCACATCATCCACCAAGAGAATATAGGCATTTTTCAAATCTGAATCGGGAATGGAAAGTTCAATAGGATCCTTCCAAGGTTCTTCTTTGTTCACAATGATTTCAAACACATGAATGGTTTGGTCAGAATTAGCTTGAATAATAGAAGCCAAGGCATTCGCCATTTGAAACCCATTCCCACAAATTCCTCCGATAAAAATGATCGGTTCTTCAAAAGTGTTTTCCAAGATCTCGAATGCCAGACGATTGATTTTCTGTTCGATTGCCGTGTGATCCAAAATTGTATTCATGGTGTGTTTTTTTCAAAGATAGTGAAAGTGGGGAAAAGACTTTAAGACTACAAGATTTTAAGACGATAAGACAAAAGACATTAAGACAATGGACAAAGGTACAAAAGACAAGATGGATTCTAGTTTCCCCCTCGTTGAGGGCTTGTCCCGTGAGGCACGATACGTGGGGGATTAAAGGGGAGGAATATCCAAGATATTGAGCTCTTAAACAAAGGACATAGACAAAGAACTTGATCTTGCTTCGAATTGCGCAGCATCAAATTCTTTAAACTTGAAGATATCTTGATTTTAAGACAGATAATACCTCGAAGTTATGAACCATTAAATTTCCGAAGGAATCAAATTTTGAATTGCGCAGCATCAAATTCTTTTCAGCAGTTATTGACAATTTGCATGAATTAAACCTTTCCTGATTTTACACTTAAATATTTGTAAATCAAATGTTAAAGATTAAAATTTCAAGCTTTTTAGCATCGTTCAAATTTTGTTAAAAACACATCCAATTTATTCATTTTGCCTTGCTTGATTTGATTAAATTTGTTCTCAATTTGTTGAATACATTAAGAAATTGAACCTCTAAAGTCCAGGCAATGCCAAAAGACACCTCCCTTAAGTCAATACTCATCATCGGAAGCGGCCCAATTGTCATTGGTCAAGCATGTGAATTCGATTACGCTGGATCCCAAGCCGCTCGCTCCTTGCGGGAAGAAGGAATTGAAGTGACCCTGATCAATTCGAATCCAGCGACCATCATGACCGACAAAGTTGTTGCTGACAATGTTTATCTGCAACCGCTTGAGCCAGAAAGTATTATTGAGATTCTAAAGAATCATAAAATTGATGCGGTACTTCCGACAATGGGAGGACAAACAGCCCTCAATCTATGCATCAAATGTGATGAGATGGGGATTTGGGAAGAATATGGTGTTCGCCTTATTGGTGTGGACATCAATGCCATTGAAATCACTGAGAACCGCGAAGCTTTTCGGAATTTGATGCTCGAAATTGGTGTTCCAATGGCTCCTCAAAAAACGGCAAAGTCATTTTTGGAAGGAAAAGAAATCGCACAAGAATTTGGATTCCCGCTCTGTATTCGTCCATCGTATACTCTGGGAGGTTCGGGAGCATCTATTTTATACGAAGCCAAAGAATTTGACAACCTATTGGAACGCGGACTACAATTGTCCCCGATCCATGAGGTCATGATTGATAAAGCCCTTTTGGGGTGGAAGGAATTTGAATTGGAGTTGTTGCGCGATGCGAATGACAATGTTGTGATTATCTGTTCAATTGAGAACTTCGATCCGATGGGAATTCATACGGGTGATTCAATCACTGTAGCTCCTGCAATGACACTTTCGGATACCACTTTCCAAAGGATGCGCGACATGTCGATCATGATGATGCGCTCAATTGGGAATTTTGCAGGTGGGTGTAATGTTCAGTTTGCGGTATCTCCTGACGACAACGAAGACATCATTGCCATTGAAATCAACCCACGCGTTTCTCGTTCATCGGCCCTGGCATCAAAAGCAACAGGGTATCCCATTGCGAAGATAGCGGCCAAATTAGCTATCGGTTATCATCTGAACGAGCTGAGCAATCAAATTACAAAAACAACTTCGGCATTGTTCGAACCAACATTGGATTATGTGATTGTGAAAATTCCACGATGGAACTTCAATAAATTCCCAGGAACAAATCGTCAGCTTGGCCTGCAAATGAAGTCAGTAGGTGAGGTCATGGGAATTGGTCGTTCGTTCCAAGAGGCCTTGCAAAAAGCATGTCAATCCTTAGAAATTAATCGAAATGGTTTAGGTGCTGATGGACGTGAATTGACAAATCAAGATGAGATATTGCACAGCTTGGAGTTTGCCAGCTGGAATAGACTTTTCCATATCTACGACGCCATTAAATTGGGTATTCCGTTTAAAAAGATTGTTGAAAAAACGAAAATTGACATTTGGTTCTTAAAGCAAATAGAGGACTTGATTAAATTGGAACGCCGCATCGAAAAATACCGCTTGGATACAATCCCGAAAAATTTGATGTTTGAAGCGAAGCAAAAAGGATATGCCGATCGTCAGATAGCGCATTTGATGCAATGTTTAGAGTCTCAAGTGTATGTGAAACGCAAGGAATTTGGAATCAAACGTGTGTACAAGCTTGTGGATACTTGTGCGGCGGAGTTTGAAGCAAAAACACCGTACTATTATTCAACATTTGAGTTCGAGAACGAAAGTGTTGTTTCTGACAAGAAAAAGGTGGTCGTGCTTGGTTCAGGACCAAATAGAATAGGTCAAGGTATTGAGTTTGACTACAGTTGCGTGCATGGTGTGTTGGCGGCGAAAGAATGTGGATATGAAACCATCATGATCAACTGTAATCCTGAAACTGTGTCTACAGATTTCGATACAGCGGATAAATTGTACTTCGAACCTGTCTTCTGGGAACATATTTTTGACATCATTGAACACGAAAAGCCAGAAGGTGTGATTGTTCAGTTGGGAGGTCAAACTGCATTGAAGCTTGCTGAAAAATTGGAGCGCTATGGCATAAAGATTCTTGGGACAAGTTTCGATGCCTTGGATTTGGCAGAAGATAGAGGCCGTTTTTCGAAAGTCTTGGAAGAAAACAACATTCCTTTTCCCGAATACGGAGTGGTGGAAAGCGCCGAACAAGCACTGGAATTGGCGGATGATTTAGGATTTCCATTGTTGGTTAGACCATCCTATGTTCTTGGCGGACAAAAAATGAAGATTGTCATCAACAAAGAAGAACTCGAACACCACGTGGTGGACATCATCAACGAAATGGGAAACAATCAAATTTTGCTTGACCACTTCTTAGGTGGTGCCATTGAGGCCGAAGCAGATGCCATTTGTGATGGAGAAGATGTCTATATCATCGGAATCATGCAGCACATTGAGCCTGCTGGAATTCACTCAGGTGATTCATACGCCGTTTTGCCGCCATACAACCTTGGCGACTTTGTGATGCAGCAGATTGAAGACATTACGAAGAAGATTGCCCTAGCCTTGAAAACGGTGGGACTCATCAATATTCAATTTGCCATCAAAGACGATAAGGTTTATGTGATCGAAGCCAATCCACGTGCTTCACGAACAGTACCATTCATTGCAAAGGCCTACGACGAGCCCTATGTGAACTATGCAACAAAAGTCATGTTGGGTGAAAAGAAGGTGAAGGACTTTCATTTCAATCCAAGGAAAGAAGGGTATGCGATCAAGATTCCAGTATTCTCCTATGAGAAGTTTCCGGATGTGAAGAAAGAACTTGGTCCTGAAATGAAATCTACAGGTGAGGCGATTCGCTTCATCAAGAACCTGAAAGATCCATTCTTCACGAAGATCTACTCAGAGCGCAACATGCATTTATCGAAATAGTGGTTGTTGAAGCTGGAATAACGAATGCTTTTCGTACGATCCTCATTGTTATTGGGGCGATTGTTCTCTTGCGATTTATCGGTCAATTGATGAATGCCAAACGCAACATAGAGGTAGAGAGACGCATGAGCAAACAGCAACGCGAATTTCAAGACGAACGCAATCAGAAATTGAAAAATTTTGGTAAGGTAAATGTCTTTTCTCGAAACCCAAAGAAAACAAATAAGCCCAAAGGAAATGTAGAAGATGTTGACTTCGAAGAAGTCGATTGAACGCAGGTCTGATAAAATCTCTATTTTTACATCAAATCGTTGTTATGAAGAATTTCTTTCAAAAGAATTGGCCTCACTTCGCTGTACTTGCAGCATTTATCGTGATCATGTTTTTTTACTTCGCTCCCGAGTTTGATGGGAACCGACTGAAGCAACATGACGTCGAGCAATACATCGGAATGTCTAAAGAAACTCAAGCTTTTCGTGAAAAAGCACATGAAGAGCCGCTTTGGACAAATTCCATGTTTGG
>JBILBT010000038.1:0-15785 GCA_044353545.1 Crocinitomicaceae bacterium
AAGGCTGCCTGCGATTGTGGGCAGCCTTTTTTGCTTTAATCAATTTCTATCAACTATAAATTTTAAGCAAGCAAATGGAAGCAGCAGTAGGCTATGAAAAAGAATTGAAGTCTCACATCGAGCGTGAAAGAGCAGCAGTTAAACTGGGAAGTAAAGTCGGTGAGTTATTGTATGATAAAGGTATTGAGCTTGTGTTGTTTCGCAATCACCTCTTAGATGTTACCATTTCTGAAGTTTTAAATCTACACGAGTACGCTCGTAAGGTTGTAAATAAGCCGATCGATGTTTTTACAACTTCTGAACTTGCCGAAGAGTTGCTGCACATGGACCTTGCCCCTGCAAAATTAGACATCGGAAAATTGGCGAGTGAATGGTTGGCCGAGCACAAAAACTTTGCTTCGAAAGCAGAATTTCTTTCTAGTAAACTAAGTGGATTTGGACAAAGCGGATCAAAAGAAATTGAACCTCGAGATGTCGTTCTTTATGGTTTTGGGCGTATCGGTCGCCTCGCTGCACGCGAATTGATTAAACAAGCAGGGAAAGGACAACAACTTCGTCTTCGTGCCATCGTTACACGTGGTTCATCAGATGCCGATATCATTAAACGGGCTTCTCTTTTGCGCAATGACTCAGTTCACGGAGCCTTCAAAGGAACTGTTGCTGAAGACCTTGAAAACAAAGCGATCATTATCAATGGGCAAATTGTGAAAATGATCGACGCTAAAAATCCGGAAGACATCGATTACACAAGCTATGGCATCAACAATGCCTTGGTGATTGACAATACAGGAGTTTTCACAAACCGTGAGGCACTTTCTCGTCACTTAAGTGCAAAGGGTGTTTCAAGAGTACTGTTGACTGCCCCTGGAAAAGAAATTCCGAATGTTGTTTACGGAATCAATCAAGGGACATTGGACATTGAAAATGAAAAAATATACTCTGCAGCTTCTTGTACAACAAACGCAATTTCTCCCATTCTTAAAGTAGTGAACGACAAATTTGAAGTCGTAAAAGGTCATATCGAAACGGTTCACGCCTACACAAACGACCAAAACTTGTTGGACAACATGCACAACAAACCTCGTCGTGGTCGTTCTGCAGCCATCAACATGGTGATTACCTCAACGGGTGCGGGTAACGCTGTGACAAAGGTGATTCCTGAATTGAAGGATAAATTGACTGCTAACGCTGTGCGTGTGCCAACACCAAACGGTTCATTGGCCATCTTGAGTTTAGAATTGAAAAACCATACATCCATAGATGAAGTAAACGCAGTCATTCGCGAAGCAGCATTGAATGGAGACCTTGTCAACCAGATTTTCTATTCGTATGATCCAGAGTTGGTGTCGAGTGACATCATTGGAAATACGTGTTGTTCAGTATATGACTCACATGCAACAATCGTATCTAAAGACGGAAAGAATGTTGTACTTTACGCATGGTACGACAATGAATTCGGATACACGAAGCAAGTTATTCGCTTAGCTAAACACATTACAAAAGTTCAAAGACGCATCTATTATTGATCTTCAGACCACAATATAGTGTATAAGAAAGGGGCTGTCTCAAAAGACAGCCCCTTTTCGTTTCTAGTGCTCTCCACAATGTACTTCATATAGTATAGAATCTACAATATAGCCACTTGCTTCGATATTTTTGAGGTCGTCACCACAATACTCTCCGATTTCCACTTGTGTATCTCCTTGTTCGTAATGACACTCGGCACATTTGTTCTTTTTACATGAGGATGTCCCTACTATAAGCAGCAACATCCCAGCGATAAACATTGATTTTTTCATTTGATTATGATTTATTGAATTGATAACTGATTTTAACATAGATATTTCTACCTGGTTGGGGCATTTGAATATTCTTGAGTCTTGAAAGGTGATCAATGTATTGAACATTCAGCATATTTTTAACCCCTAATTGAAACTTCCATTGATGTGCCCCCAGGACACGAAAATTCAGCGCAAAATTTAAGAGTTGAAAAGCTTCTGTGGGTGTCTCAAAAAAAGCAACACGCTGTTGCTTGAAAAAATATTGATATTGTACTACTACATCTTCGAAATCCAATTTTTTCCATTTGAAAAGATTCAGTTTAAGAACTGTATTTATACGGTTTTGAGGTTGAAAGGCCAATTGATCCGACCCGTAATTTTCTGAATTTAAGTACGAAAAGCTTGCATCCATATGAATCCGGTGTGCAAAATGTGGGTGGTAATGAAATCCGAAATCAACCCCAAACAAATCCACACGTTCGAATTGAGAATACCTAAATACAGGCAATCCATAAACAAGACTATCTATAGGATTTATAGATATGAAATCACGCATGAAATTATAAAAAGGATTTACAATGAGCTGAAGGTGTTCACCATGGGTCTCCAAACTAAAATCGAATTGTGTCGCTTTCTCATTTCTCAAATTAATATCTCCTATTTCATACCTCAGTGCACCATGGTGAAAACCATCCGACAATAATTCGGTGATGTGTGGCGCACGAAAGCCACTTGTTGCATTAAATCGCAGCGTAATTTTGTCCGATGACCTCACTACACCAGAAGAAAAGTTAACACTCTGATAATTCTGTTGAATGGGCTCTTTTCCCTTAAATGACTCGGTCGATTTTATCCTTCTAACATCAAAACGAGCCCCAGCTTGTGCATTCCATTTTCCGTAACGGAAATCAGATACCACAAAAACTCCCTCGTCAAAAAACCAGGCGTCTGGCATAAGTTGCTCTGTGGCTATGGATAAGTTATTGTTGTGAACGGCCATTCCCTGTAAGCCAGCACTAAGACTCAAGCGTTTCGATAATTTGTATTCCATACGCAAGGTATGTGGAACATTGTTTAATCGCATGGCAATCCCTGGAGTAGTTACCTTTTCTTCATATTCAGTTAGGCCACTACTCGTAAACCCCGTAATCAAATACCATTGTATGGCATTAAATTGCCATTTGTTCTCCCATGAAAGGAAATGATTACTGAATTCTTGATCAGGAATACGTTCACTGCGTGATTGATCAGACACTTGAAAAACAGTGTAATCAATTATACTATCATGCGTATGTCCTGGAATTCCAATACTCGAGAAAGAAAAAGCATAACGCACATGGGTGGACCAGTTGTTTTTATTCATACGAAACGAAGCCTTTACGGCATGTTCCTTAAAACGGGAATTTTCTGCAAACTTTCCATTCGGAAGGCTATAATCCGCATGGTTGCTGCTTTTCGCGTAAATTGCTATTCCCTTATTCTTAAAAGAATGTCGATACATCAGTCCAGTTGTGACCCCAAGTGTATTAGACTCCACATTAGTCCATGCGCCCGTTTGAAATTTCCCTTGCAGAGGATAGCTCTCATCATAAAGATAGAGTACACCTCCAATCGCATCTGCTCCATACAATAAAGATGCAGGACCTTTAATCGCTTCAATGCCGCCAATCCCAAGATCACTAATCCCAAGACCATGATCTCCTCCCCATTGTTGATTTTCAATTCTCAATCCATTGAGCAAGGTTATTACCCGCATGCCTTGTAACCCCCTTATTACTGGCTTACTTATTCCTGGACCAGTAGAAGTTGCATATACTCCCTTCATCTGAGTCATTACATCGGAAAGCTGAGTTCCTGGCAAAGATTTTAATTCTTGCAACTTCAGGGATTCAATATGAATTACATTATTTCTCTGTAATACACTTCTTGATCCTGAAACAGTTACCTCTTCCAAATTGACATGATTGGCTTTTAGGTAAAAAACTTGATTGTTCGATATTGTTTTAGAAACAGTGATCAAAGTTGTACTGTAACCAAACGCACTGATTTTCAGCTTAAATGTCAGTGGTAAATTCTCTGAACAACTTACTCTACCGAGGCTGTCACAGAGTATTCCATAGTCTAAGTCCAAGAAATAAACAGTAGCGTATGGTATTGGTTTGCGCGTCTGTTCGTCCTCTACACGAAAATTAAAGCCTTGAGATAACGCGATCGCAGCCGTGTAAAAGACGAAGACACAACTTAAAATTGTCTTCATGTGTTAATTGTTTGTTGAAACTATTGCAAATAATAGCGTATGGTCAATTCAACAAACAGGAGGGCCTCGAAAAAAAAGAGGAAGAGAAAAGCGAATAACGCGATTTTCAACTAAAACATCGTTTATTATGTATGGTAAAGCTTTGCAAGAAAAAAACTTAAAATCTCCAACGTAGTAAATATCCCCAATGTCATAGGAACAAAAATCGCAATCTTTTTGATCAATGCAATGGTTGGACTTTTCTATACTAACTGAAGAAACATGATCATGACAATCATGTATGAATGAGCGAGGAGTAATAGCCAATAAAAAGGCTATCAAAATGACCAAGGCAATTTTTTTTTTGTTTTTCCTCACAAAACAAAATTATGTTTTTTTTTTGATTCAACAACTGAATTGCAATTATATTGCTGTTTTATTCACTTGACCCTTTACCAAAGAAATCAAAACCAAAATACTTGATGAAAAATGCTGAAAATTGAGCAAAAAAAAAGCACCCACCGAGGTGAATGCTTTAAAATATTTAGAAGAGAGGGAATTACATTCCACCCATCATTTCTTTGGTCAGTTTTTCATATTCAGAATATGAGTCGCAATTTTTCGATTCCTCTTCCATCTTTTTCAATTCCTCTTCAGATTTATCTTTTCCAGACTTATCTTTTCTGAGTGCTAAACATGTTTCAAAATCTGCTTTGTACTTCGTTTCGATGTCTTTCATTTTTGCTGGATCCATTTTCGCATCCTTAATTTCTTTCATTATTGATACATTCAATTCAACGCAGTCGCATACTTCGCTACCACCGCATGATGCTGCCAACAACATAACAACTGCTGCAGCACCCAAGATCGTTTTTTTCATAATATGAGTTTAGTTTATTTGGTAAAACTAATTAAAAAAAATAAACATGCAAGTCCAAAACAAAGCTATTTATCACCAATGTTTTCAAGACAATCTTGAACCTTTTTCTCATGGTTCAATCGTTCTTCTGGTGTTCGATTCGGATCTTGTATTTTAAAGACCTTACAATGAAGTTCAATTTCATCAAAACGCCTCGACAATCGATCGAAAGCGGCATCGGATAATTTCCCTGTTGAAATTGCCTTATTCAAGGAATCACCTTTGACAACGCAATCGCAAAAATCCCACTGTTCGCCGTATTTCCCCTCCATCTTCTCGACCAGGACGTTTAATTCATCCCCATCAACTGATCCTTTGCGCTTGCGTTCAATTACTTCAGAAAGAGTTTCTTGATGCACGTTCAAGTCTTTGCCGCAGGAGTTACAATCCGGACATGGCGCATGGTCTTGACATGCATACATCAAACCAAGTAAAGAAAGAATTCGGAGGATTTTCATGAGCTCCGATGGAATTTTTAGGCCATCAATCGATCCTCAGTAGAGGACGATACTGCAGATTTTTCCACACGAATTTTTGACCCTTCAGAACTGATCAACACTGTAGAATCAGCCACTTCAAGAATCTTCCCGTGGATACCGCCAATGGTAACTACTTTATCACCAGGCTTCAAAGATTCACGCAATTTCTTCGCTTCTTTTTGACGTTTCACTTGTGGTCTGATCATGAAGAAATAAAATACTCCCAAGATCATCACCAACATTATTATCTGACTATTCATCGCTCTTTGTTTTTAATTTTTAATTTTTAATTATTTAACTGAAAAATGACATTGTACCCGTCCACAGCGGCGGACTTCTAAGACAAAAACTTCGCTGCGCTAAAGACAAAAGACTCTTCTTCGCTCGATGAGCTTCGAAGGACAATTGACCGCTGCGCTGCAAGACAAAAGACCCGCTGCGCTGTAAGACTTGATCATTCTTCGTAACTCGTGGCTTCGAGACGGCTATCGCACCTCAACCACCCAACTCGTAATTTGTAATTCATCATTTGTAATTCGTAATTAGTAACTATTACTTATTCCTCACTCTCGCTTTAATCAATACCTCCGTAGTACCAGGCTCCGTATTTGCCACAATGCGAACAGTTTTTGAAATGATGCTCAAGGTCGTTTTACCTGTGTCAACATTCGCACGAATCACCCCTGTTTTTCCCGGTTGAATAGGATCTTCTGGTTTTGAAGCAATTGTACAAGAACAAGATGGTTTTGCCTCAGCAATGACCAAGGGATATTTCCCTGTATTCTTGACAATAAATTTAGCCTTAATGATCTCTCCTTTTACTACCCATCCTGCATCAAAAACAGGATTGACCACCATCGTTGTTTTTTGTCCTATCGAGACTTGGTCATTTCCGCCGCATGAAAACAGCAAAAAAAGAGCTCCCGTACCAATGGCTAAAAATGCACTTTTCATATTTACCTTTATTAGTTTAATAATCCTCTACCTACTTTAACAATCTTCTTTTCTGCTTTCAGTCGATCAATGGCCTTGTCTAAAACCCCATTGATAAAACTATTGCTTTTTGGCGTACTGTAGAACTTCGAAATCTCAATGTATTCATTCAGTGTAACCTTAGTTGGAATGCTATTGCAGACTTGAAATTCCGTAATTGCCATTTTCATTAATATAATGTCCATCTTGGCGATGCGGTCCAATTCCCAGTTGTCTGTAAGTTCATCAATCAGCGTTTCATTTTCACGATCCATGGAAATGGTTTTTCGCAGCAATGTGCGCACAAACTCTTCCTCATCATCGTTCTCTTTAAACAAAGGCAGAACGTCTATTCCTCCTTCTTCTGTCGAAGCTTTTACCGTCTTCAGTACCATCGAGCAACACAAATCAATATCGTCGAGCCAATGAATGCTTTTCTCTTCGAAAAAGTCATACAACACCGTAGAATTTGCTATTTCTGCTTTGAACAATTCAATGGCAAAGGACTTGTCGGATTCAAATCCTATTTGATCATTGTTCATGTGTTCGAAAAAGATTTCGCTATCCCTTATTTGTAGAAACATTTTACGAAACATTTCCTGATGCTCATCACCTACCCAATTTATTTTTCGGGATTCTGAAAGTTCTCGCAGCACTTTATTCCCAGTTAATTTGGCAATGAGCAAGTTGTCTACAAACTTCAAGTTTGGATTTAAATCTTGATCACTTGGTCGTAACTTTTTCTTGTTCTCATCAATTCGATGCTGCGCAATTGACTTAATTTCTCCAAATGTCAGCAACAAGTAGACATACAAATCATACATCTTTTCGATGGATGCCATCAATTCATTTTCAGTCCGACGAAAGCTATCCTCCTCTGACTGAAAATAGGCATAAAGTGCCTGTAAAACTTTAATTCGTAAGTGTCTTCGATTTAACATTATAGGGGTAGTTTCACCTTTCCGATCGATTCGATCCGTTCTTCGGCCATTTTATTGGCGATCCGATACGTAGGAATACTTTCATCCGCTGAACGGCGAACGATATTTCCAATTGTTGCATAAATTTCTTCTGCTTTGGACATGGCCCATTCGGCACTCAGTCCTTTCACTTCAGAGTAACAGTTGATTACCCCACCTGCATTCAATGCGAAGTCAGGCGCGTAAATGATGCCTTTTTCCATCACCAATCGGCCATGAATATCCTCCTGTTTCAATTGGTTATTTGCAGCACCAGCAATGATTGAACATTTCAGGCGAGAAAGGGTTTCATCATTTACAGTTGCACCCAAAGCACATGGTGCATAAATGTCCATATCGATGTCATAAATTTCATCAAGACCAACAACTGTTGCACCTGTCTCTTGCGCTACACGCTTTAGTGTTGGCTCATAAATATCTGAAATAAATACTTGAGCACCTTCTTTCGTCAAGGCACGCACGAGATATTCACCTACGTGACCAACACCTTGCACGGCGACTTTTTTACCCACCAATGAATCTGAGCCAAATTGTTGCTTTGCACAAGCTTTCATGCCGACATAGACCCCGTGAGCCGTAACAGGAGATGGATCTCCACTTTTTCCAGGAAGACCTACAACATGTGGCGTTTCCATGTTTACCCAAGTCATATCGATAGGCGAAACACCTACATCTTCTGCAGTAATGTATTTTCCAGCTAGACTGTTGACAAATTTCCCAAAGCGACGAAAGAGAGCTTCAGATTTCATGGAATGCGAATCACCAATGATTACCGCCTTACCACCTCCGAGATTTAACCCAGAAATGGAATTCTTGTAGGTCATTCCGCGCGACAAACGCAATACATCGGTAAGTGCTTCTTGTTCATTTGAATACATCCACATACGAGTTCCTCCTAGCGCAGGGCCAAGCACCGTATTGTGAACAGCGATAATCGCTTTGAGGCCAGTTGAATTGTCGTTACAGAACAATAGTTGTTCGTGATCATATTGACCCATCCTTGCGATGACTGGGTTTTCGGCGAGGTTTACATCCTCAATATTTTTTACCTCAAACATATCTCCAACATGTGTGTTTATTTGAATACAGGCGAAATGCCTACTTTTGCATCGTTTTGCAATTAGGTCGCAAAAATAGAAATTATTTAAATGAGGTCACTCGGGTATCTGAACAAATATTTCATCAAATACAAATGGCGTTTCTTTTTAGGAATTCTGTTTACCGTTGTATCCAATTATTTCGGGTCTCGAATGCCCGTCATTGTTATGGATGCCGTTAATGGAATGAAGCACGAATTGTACGCTTCGACGCTTGAGTCAAGTTTGATGTTGGCCTTGAAAATCGGGGGCGTTTATATGCTCTTTTCGTTCATCAAGGGATTTTTCCTTTTTCTAATGCGTCAAACCATCATCATCATGTCCCGATTGATTGAATACGACCTAAAAAATGAGGTGTTCGCTCAATACCAGCGCATGGGATTTGCATTTTATCAGCGAAATAGAATTGGTGATTTGATGAATCGCATTTCCGAGGACGTATCGCAAGTTCGCTCCTACCTTGGGCCGGGAATTATGTACACCATAAATCTTGTTGTGATGTTTGCCCTATGCATTTATCAAATGGTGAAGATCAGCCCAATGCTTACCTTGTATGTATTGATTCCTTTGCCACTGATGTCGTTCATGATTTATAAGGTTTCGAGCAAAATGAACGTGTTAAGCAAGAATGTTCAAGCCGAACAATCTATGATGTCCACCATTGTTCAAGAATCATTCTCCGGGATACGTTTGATCAAAGCTTACAACCGTGCCGACGAAATGAATGACAAATTCACGCAGTCAGCCAAAGGGTACCACAAGAAGACAATGCGACTTGTCGTTGTGAATGCCCTTTTTATGCCGACAATTGTTTTCCTGATTGGATTGAGCACCATTCTCGCCATTTATATTGGTGGAAAAATGACCTACACCGGTGAATTGAGCATTGGAGGAATTGTGGCATTCATTTTCTTTGTCAACAACCTTACTTGGCCCTTTGCAAGTATTGGATGGGTAACCTCAATTATACAGCGTGCTTCAGCATCTCAAGAGCGCATCAACGAATTCCTCAATCAGCCTGCCGAGATCATTAACCCCTCCTTATCCGCTTTTGAATTCCAAGGAAAGATTGAATTTAAGAACGTAACCTACACCTATGCTGATTCAAACATTACGGCCATTAAAGATTTGAGCTTCACCATAAATAAAGGTGAAACATTGGCATTCGTTGGCAAAACGGGAGGTGGAAAATCAACCATTCTTCGCTTGATTCTTCGTCAGGTTGACCCAGAAAACGGAGAGATTTACGTGGATGGAGCTGCGTT
Source organism: Crocinitomicaceae bacterium (assembly GCA_044353545.1). Classification (GTDB taxonomy): domain Bacteria; phylum Bacteroidota; class Bacteroidia; order Flavobacteriales_D; family Crocinitomicaceae; genus M0103. Next base: position 9,730 of record JBILBT010000038.1, read on the forward strand.
AAACACCATCAATATCGAAGCGTTTCGGGATCAATCTGGAATCGTGCCTCAGGAGATCACCTTGTTTTCAGATAGCATTGCCAATAACATTTCGTTTGGTGCACATTCGGAAGAAATTTCGCAGGACCGTATTGTGGAAATGGCAAAATTAGCCCATGTCGATCACAACATTCAAGAATTCCCTGAACGCTATGAAACGCTTCTTGGTGAGCGCGGAGTAAACTTGAGTGGCGGCCAAAAACAACGCCTTTCCATCGCACGCGCCTTGGTCCGTGAGCCAAAACTGCTGCTATTGGACGATTGTTTTTCTGCCTTAGATTCTGAAACAGAAGAAATTATCCTTTCAAACCTCAAGAAAGTTCAAAAAAATCGCAGCACCATCATTGTCAGTCACCGCATCTCCTCCTTGCGCAATGCCGACCGCATCATTGTCTTGGACCACGGGCAACTTGCCGAGCAAGGAACTCACGACGAATTGCTTGCTTTGAAAGGGATTTACGCCGAAATGTATAGCGCTCAACTTGCCGAATCAAAAGAAAAATAGGCTTCCTTACAAACAAATTAAATTTTAGTGTAATATTGTTCCGACCCAAACGCATCCAAACTATGGAACAGGACAAGAATGGCGAAGTGTATTCAAAGGTAGTTCGAGCTGGAAAACGCACCTACTTTTTTGATGTAAAATCAACCAAAGGAAATGATTTATACATCACACTAACCGAAAGCAAAAAGACCACTTTTAATGATGGTCGGGAGAATTTTGAAAAACACAAAATCTTTTTATACAAAGAGGATTTCGAAAAATTCAGAGAAGGACTTGACGATGTGTTGAGTAAAATTGAATCACTTCGAGAATCCGATAATTTAGACGAAAAGTCTGATGATCATTCATCGTTTTCATCTGTTTCCTTTGAAGATTTGTAAGGCCAATTGTGCATAAATCCATCTATCCTTAGTTTCAACACCCACATGGTTGATAATTCGGCAAAAATTCTTTCTCCGAATCCCTTGTATCGTGCTATCTTTATCGAGGAATTTTATCTGGATGGGAAAAATAATAGCAATAGCGAATCAAAAAGGAGGGGTTGGAAAGACGACAACAGCCATAAATCTAGGTGGTTGTCTTGGAGTACTTGAGTATAAAACACTGATTGTTGATGCCGATCCGCAGGCGAATGCCACATCTGGTGTTGGACTAGACCCTAAAAGCTCAAAAAATATTTACGATTGTTTAATCAATGAAGTTCACCCTTCGGAGTTGATCATTAAAACGGACAATCCTAATCTTGACATTCTGCCCTCGCACATTGACTTGGTGGGTGCTGAATTGGAAATGATCAATCTTCCCAATCGCGAAAGAAAGTTGAAAATGGCTTTGGAGAAAATCAAAGACCAATATGACTTTATCATTATTGACTGCTCTCCATCACTTGGATTAATCACGGTAAACTCATTGACTGCAGCTGACTCTGTATTGATTCCAGTGCAATGTGAATATTTCGCGCTTGAAGGATTAGGTAAATTGCTTCACACCATAAAGATTATTCAAGGAAGATTGAATCAAGACCTTGAAATTGAAGGCATTCTTTTGACCATGTACGACACCCGTTTGCGCTTGGCAAATCAAGTTGTTGAGGAGGTAAAAACGCATTTTCAAGAATTGGTTTTTGACACCGTGATCCACAGAAATACACGATTGAGTGAAGCGCCAAGCTTCGGTATGACCATTGTTATGCACGATGCTGGCAGCAAAGGCTCGATTAATTACCTTAATTTTGCCCGTGAAGTGTTGCAAAAAAACAACATGACGCGTATGGACAATGAGGATAAAATAATTTAATTCAACGATGACGACGAATCCGAAGAAACGCGGAGGTTTAGGAAAAGGTTTAAGTGCCTTACTTGAAAACTCAGAAACCGATATCACAACGAAATCTGATAATGCCGGAGTGGTAAACTCCGTTTCAATGCTTACAATCGAAAGTATTGAAGCAAACCCATTCAATCCCCGCACGACATTCGAACAAGATTCCTTAGAACAGTTAAGTCAATCGATTGCGATTCACGGCATTATTCAGCCGCTTACTGTTCGAAAACTTGGACGTGACAAGTACCAGTTGATCTCAGGTGAACGCCGTTTTCGTGCGTCTCAAATGGCTGGACTGAAAGAAGTTCCTGCTTATATCCGCGTAGCGAATGACCAGACCATGCTTGAAATGGCATTGGTGGAAAACATTCAACGGGAAGATTTAAACGCCATTGAAGTTGCGCTTTCGTACCAGCGATTGATTGACGAATGCAGTCTGACTCAAGATCAATTGAGTCATAAGGTTGCAAAATCCAGATCGAGCATCACCAACCATTTGCGTTTACTGAAACTTCCAGCGGATATTCAAGCTGCAGTTCGGGATACCGTAATTTCTATGGGGCATGCGCGTGCACTGGTATCTGCAGGAGATGAAAATCTTCAGCTTGCAATATACAGTAGAATTGTGGAAGATGATTTGTCGGTGCGCGATGTTGAGGCGCTTATTCGTGAAGGATATGTTGAGCCTATAGAACCCAAAGCACCTGAGCACAAATCTCTTGGAAAACCTGCCGTAACTGCTACCCAGTTTACATTCAAAGAACACCTGGGCGACAAACTCTCTGCGCGCATTGACATCAAAAAATCGATTGCAGGAGGTGGTAAAATTGTGGTGAATTTCAATTCAGAAGTTGACCTAAACCGCATTATAGAAATCCTTAACCGTTGACTCGAAGCTTCATTTTTGTCATCTGCTGTCTTCCTTTCGCAGTACATGCACAAAAGGAGGTCAATAAAGACAGCACCAATAGTTCCATAGACACGACCAAAGTTTATGTGCATTCAGTCCGTGATGCCCTCATTTTTTCAGCGATCGTTCCTGGCGCTGGTCAGATTTATAACCATATTTATATGCCCAAAGGCAAGAAAAAAGCCTTTTGGAAGGTTCCGTTGATTTATGCTGGATTGGGAGCGACAGGCTATTTTCTTTACACCAATCAACAAACCGTTAAAGAATTAAAAACGGAATACACCAATCGACAAAATGGAGGTGTTTTGTCAGATAAATGGTCGCTTTACGATGATTTCGGTATTTTAACTTTGTTTCAACAGTATCAAAACCAACGCGATTTATCCATACTAGGTGTCGGCTTGGTCTATTTATTTCAACTTGCAGATGCTGGGATAGAGGCCCATTTCGTGCGTTTTGACATTTCACCAGACTTAACGATGTCCATTTATCCCTCCTTTCCTATGGGACAATCCTTGGGAATTGGTATGAAATGGAATTTTACCAATAGAACTATCTTAGCCCGCGAAAATCCTTAATTTTACAGAAAGTCAATACGCATGAACATTGCACTGATCGGTTACGGAAAAATGGGCAAATCAATCGAAACGATTGCCCTTGAACGTGGACACAACATTGTTGCCCGCGTGAACAGCGGAACACCGATTGAAAAGGCAGATTTAACTCAAGCAGATGTTGCCATTGAATTCTCAAGACCTGAACTGGCACTTGGGCACATGCGCTTTTGTTTCAATAAAAAATTACCAATCGTCGTCGGCACCACAGCGTGGAATTCTTCCGAATCAACAATACTTTCCGAGGCGAAAGAACAAGACGCAGCACTCTTGTACGCGTCTAACTTCAGTATTGGTGTAAATATTTTCTTCGCATTGAACAAGCGCTTAGCTGAATTGATGCAAGGACACACTGGTTACCATGCTGAATTGGAAGAAATACACCATCTCCAAAAGTTGGATGCACCAAGTGGGACAGCCATCACCTTAGCCAACGGATTGATGGAAAGCAATTATGACTATGTTTCCTGGGTTCACGGTGAAAACAAAGCACCTCATACGACTGAAGGTCAGTTGGCTGTAATCTCGCACAGAAAACCAGATGTTCCAGGCACACATGTTATACGCTATGTTTCTGACATAGATACCATAGAGATTTCACACGAAGCACACAACCGTAAAGGTTTCGCTTTAGGCGCTGTAATTGCCGCCGAATGGCTCCACGGAAAAACTGGAGTCTTTACCATGAACGACGTTTTACACCTTAAAAAATAAACCATGAGTTTTATCTATTTCTATCTACTCATCCTTGCACATCCCTACTTAGCGATGTGGAACAAAAGTTTTGAACAAGCGGGCAGGAAGTCTTGGGAAGCGCTGGTTCCTGGATATAACTATTTTGTAGCCTTCAAAGTATTTTGCCATAAACCATTTTGGTCTTTACTTCTTATTTTTCCTGGTGTTCACTTAGTAATGTGGTCCGTGATCAATGTAAGTTACATTCGTCGCTTTGGATATTACTCCTTCACCGATACCCTTCAAGGAATACTTTTCCCATATTTCATTTTCGCTAAAATCGCATCTTCAAAACAAGATTTTCTTCCTGAGACCAATTGGGCCAATGCGAAAGAAAGCGAAGACAGAAAATGGGGAGACCACATCGCCTTATTCCTTGCTTTACCGGTGATTGGACACGCTATAGCCCTTGCTTTAAATGCGGTGTCTCGGGAAAAACCGGGAAGCAAATCAAAAGTAAAAGAATGGGGTGATTCCATTTGGTTTGCGCTGGTTGCCGCGCTGATCATTCGTACCTATGTGTTTGAACCCTTTCAGATTCCTACAGGATCCATGGAAAAAACACTTTTGGTGGGTGACTTTCTCTTTGTAAATAAGTTGGCTTATGGACCAAAAGTTCCCGTTACGCCACTCTCCTACCCCTTGGTGCACAATACCGTTCCGTGGGTCAATGTACGTTCGTACACTACGCTCGAAAAAGGAACCTACACCCGACTGCCCGGATTTACAGGCGTTCATCGCAACGATGTCGTCGTATTCAACTATCCATCAGGTGATACTGCCGTGTATGACCCTAGAATGCCAAATGGCTTGATGGGACACGATTACCACGGAATCGTGAACAATGAGGCATTGCGACTTTGGAGAGATGAGAAAGTAAATCCGTTGATGCAACAGGCGTCGAGATATGTGTATGACAGTCTAATCAAAGCCGATCCAAAAACCGCAAATCCGGAACGTGTTGCACAAATGATGGCCTATGAATACTTGATGAACACTCACGGCGGTGAATACATCAAGAATTTGGATATGTGGAAAAATAAAGCCCGTAAAATGCTCGCTGAAGACAAGGTTGCTTTCGACAACAGCGAAGGAGTGATGATTCAACATTACGGTGTGATCTACCGCCCAGTTGACAAGCGTGAAAACTATATCAAGCGCTGTGTTGGTGTCCCAGGTGATCGCTTGCGTATAGAAAAATCAGTGCTTTATGTCAACGGTAAAAAGGCGAAAGTTCATCAGTACCAAAACTTACGATATGTCGTTGAGAATTTCACCATGCCAAGTCTAATGACTATGCGTGAAACCTATGGACTGGAGGAAGAACGCGGCGATTACTATTCTGAGGATGGCGGTATTACCTATAAAATGAATTTGACACGCTCACAATTAATCACCTTGAAAAAGCGCTTCTCTGACGCTAAATTTTCAGTGGATTTAGAACCCCAATATGCGAAAGGTCATAAACCTACGCCGTACGAGATGATCAACAATTTGAGCATGTTCCCGAAAGACATTCAATGGAACAATACCACAACAGACTTTCATGAATTTCAAATTCCAAGAAAAGGTCAAAAGATTAAGATCAGCGCGGAAAATATTGCTTGGTACCGCCGCATCATCACGGCCTACGAAGGACATAAACTTCAAGAGAAAAAGGATGGAATTTACATTGACGGAAAGAAGACGAGCACCTACACCTTTGGAATGAATTACTATTGGATGATGGGTGACAACCGCTACAATTCAGCGGATTCAAGAGTTTGGGGCTTCGTTCCTGAAGACCACATCGTTGGGAAAGCATCCATGGTTTGGTTCTCGAAAAGTCCTTACATCGGAATTCGTTGGGAGCGCTTGTTTAAATTCATCCGCTAATGAATGGCGTGTTTCCAACGGCTTACTTTGGAAGCATTGCCTATTTCCAAGCACT
>JBILBT010000229.1:0-5054 GCA_044353545.1 Crocinitomicaceae bacterium
CCCACACCAATGATCATGGCTAAGAAAATCCAAAGTGTTAAATAGCGGTCGAGAAATCCGAGTTGCTTGGGTTGGGTTGTTTTCATGTTTAGCGCTTTATTTTCAATTCTTCACTTTATAATTCTTCATTTTTAATTTTTCACCCTCACTTTCGAAAAAACATACAGACATTCACGGGCAATTTGCAGTGAACGCTCTAGATATTTTTCGTTCTGTAGGTCTGTGCCATCGAAAGCTTTTGGGTCTTCGTAGGTTGTTCCAATGCGCAATTCTACACCGGGAATGAAAGGGCAATTTTCATCTGCGTCGGAACAGGTCATGATGGCTGCAAAATCGCTTTGAGGATTAGAAGGATTATTCACTGTTTTTGAAAAACAGGTTACATAATCCGATGGAGCTCCAAATTTGACTGTGTAATTGGGGTTTTTAGCTTCGTTTTCCTGAACGACAACGAACCCTATGTCACGCAATACCTTTAAAGCGTTGGGATGAAACGCGGTAGCTTCTGTTCCTGCTGAAAAGGTTTGCGTATTGGTGATGTTGTAGTAATTTGCTGCAACAGCAGCCCAAATCTGCCCGAAGTGGCTTCGTCGAGAATTGTGGGTGCATACATACATTAGGTTGACGGGCAGACCCGAGTCCAATTTTTGTTGAATGTAGTCCGAAATTTTCACTAACAAAACTTTTCTGTCTGCCGTGATGAGGTCAAATTCAGAATTGATTTGGGCGCAGATGGATTGAATTGCAGGGTAGAGCATAGGTAATCATTTAACAGCATCCACTGCCCGGTGTGCAGCTTGAATTTGCGGAGCCAATGGTTTTCAATTCAACTTTTTTCTTCGGGATACCGCACTGATCTTCTGCAAGACATGCGGTTCTTTTTTCGGTCAAAAGAAAATTTGCGCCATTGAAATCCAAACCATATTTTGCAATCGTTCCTTCTTGGTATTCCACCTCGATTTCTGAATCGGGCAAGCCAATTTTGTTTTCAGAAAGCTGAATGATGGACAGGAGCTTCTCAGCCGACAAACGATGGTCGAAGTCTTCTGCTTCAAACAACTGAAAATTAATCGTTTGTTCAGTGCGTTCAACACCACCACAATCGATAAAATACTTGGAGATTCGTCCAACTTCTGTCACGTGAAAATGGGGTGAAACAAAGCTTCCATTCGGCAAAATAAATCTGATTTCTGTGCACTGCGTCAAAGCGTTTTTGAGTGTTGATAGTTTCATGTCTCTTTGTATTTGGGTGTAATTAAATTAACAGCAGTCTTTCGTGTTTTTCTGATCCAACTCTTTGAATTCTTGTAAGGTGTTGATCATTGTTTCAAACACTTTTAAATTCAAGCAATAACAGACGGAGGTCCCCTCGATGGTGCCTTTAATTATTTCAGCATCTTTCAGCTCCCTCAAGTGCTGTGAAATTGTCGCTTGCGATAAGGGCAAGGTACCCACTAAATCATTGCAAATACATGATTTTGAATTCATTAAATGCTGTATAATAGCAATTCTTGCAGGATGTCCCAGGGCCTTGAATACCTGTGAAATGTCGTTTTGTTCTGTGGTAAATTGTTCTGATTTTGAAGCTCCCATTTCGCTTATGATATCTTTATCGCAATATTACGATATAAATAGATAATAAGATGTAAGGATTCTAAGATTTTAAGACAACTTCTACGCCCTAAAGAATTAAAAATTAAAAATGAAAGATTAAAAATGAAGGGACAACTTCTACGTTCCTTGAGCTTCGAATTACAATAGATCGCTGTGCTATAGGATAAAAGACTTGTTTATAACATTGATGGCTGAGGTCCGCAATGGACTCGAAGCCACAATTGGCATAAGTCTCGTTGTTTATTTGAGTTGACAAATATGCTATTTCCCCCGTTGGAGGGGGATTAAGGGGGAGGACTGGTGATGTTAATTGAACCATCAAATTCCCGAAGGGATTTCGTATTCTAAGACTTCTCCAAATTCGTAATTCATAATCATTGTTGTCCGATAAAATTTTACTGCTCTTCTTGAAACCATTGAAATCATTGGTTTTAAGAAGTGGTTTTAAAGTAAGGGGGTGGTTTTTTTAATCTGATTTAATCATATCGTATTTAAACTGTTTGACCCCGATGGGGTCATTGGTTTTTCCGGAGGGCTTATGGTTACAAAGGTTTGACCCCGATGGGGTCCATAAACCAGAGTAATAGCGATTAGATAAAACATGAAGGTGGATTTAGTCGGACAACAATGATTTGTAATTCGTAATTCGTAATTTTTTCAACTACTTGCTCGCCCTCAAAGCCAACACCATCGGAATTCTATTCTCTAGGTGCTTGATCCGAAACTTTCCCGGTTCAAATTCTTCGGAGTGACGAAAACAATCGTAAGGGGAATAGTCAAATTCTTGGATGATCTCGATCTGCAGTTTCGCGTTGGTCAATGCATTAAAGATCTCAGCGACTCCATGGTTCCACATTACATAGGTCGTGCTGAAATCAGCTGACTTATCGCCGTACGTGCCCGTCTCTGTTTCGATGATCGGTCCGTCGTTGAAGTAGTTGTAGCTCACGTCTTTGAAGTCATCGTCAAACATCCAAACGGAAGGATGAAAATCCGCAAAAACGAATTGACCACCTGGTTTAAGAAAGTGTTGGATCACGTTCGCCCATTTGTCGAGGTCGGGAAGCCAACCTATCGTGCCATAGGAGGTGAAAACAATGTCGAAGGTTTCGTTCAATTGATTTGGTAAATCATAGATGTCGCAGCAGATGAAATGAACGTCTTGTCCACAGGTATGATTGAGTTCCTTCGCTTTCGAAATGGCCTGGTCAGATAAATCAATACCCTTAACGACGGCTCCATGACGCGCCAATGCGATGCTGTCTTGCCCAAAATGACATTGCAAATGCAAGATTTTCTTTCCTGAAAGATCTCCCAAGAGATCCAGTTCGATGGACTTTAAAACTTCCTTCCCATCGATAAATCCGGGGACATCATAAAATTCGCCTTTCCAATGTGCTGCGGTGCGTAAGTTCCACGATTGACGGTTTAAGGACTGGTAGTTTTTGGCATCTTCCATGGTCGAGATATTAGAATTCAGGATCAACCTGAAAGGTCATCATTTCTCTAGTCTTAGGATGCTTGAAAGTCAAACTTTCGGCATGTAGACAGAGTCGTTCGTCGCGCAATCCGTACAAATCGTCACCAACAATTGGACAGTTCAGCCCTAAAGAATGCGCAGAATGTACACGAAGTTGGTGTGTTCGTCCGGTAACAGGGTAGAAGTATACCCGCGTTTTTCCGTTCACTCGTTCGATGACCGTGTAGTTCGTCCGAGCACTTTTTCCATAGGTGTTGCAGACCATTTGACGTGGACGATCATCCAAATCGACACGCAGCGGTAAATCAATGCTACCTTCGTCTTTTTCAACAATTCCATTCAGCAAGGCCACGTATCGCTTACTCACTTTTCTTCGGATGAACTGATCTTGAAGTTTACGATGCGCCTCACGATTTTTTGCCACGAGCAGAATGCCTGAGGTTGACATATCTAGACGGTGCACCAACAAAGGACCATCGGCTTCTGGATACATGTCTCGAATTCGACTATAGACGGAATCATCAATTGATTTACCTGGGACAGATAAAAACTCAGCGGGCTTGTTGATGATGATAATCGATTCATCCTCAAAGACAATTTTCAGCATTTTTCCTTCAGCAGGATTGACCAACATTGGATTTGCTTCGACCTTAAGACCTGTGAGCATGTGTCCGAGAATTGGTTCGCATTTTCCCCTGCAAGCAGGGTAGTACTGGCCATGAACGCGCACTTCGCCTTTGGGCGATTGTCCCCACCAAAATTCTGCCAACGCAACGGGTTGAAGGTTTTGGCTAAATGCATAATGAAAGAGTTTTGGTGCTGCACATTCACCAGCACCTGCGGGCGGAGTCGCAAAAGAAGCATTGCTAAAAATTTCCCCTAAACTTTTTGATTCTTTTCGTGCATTCAAAAAGGAATACTGCGTGAAAATTTGCTGTTGCAATGCAGACGAACGGGTTTTTCGTTCTTCTTTTAATGCAGAAATGATCCGCTCATGCTTCCCAATTTTCTCTTCAATGGTTTTTAAAGATTCGTCGAATAAAGATTTCACATCTTTTAAGGTGTATTGTTCTTTGATGCTTTCTCGCCTTAAATTCTCCAAAATTTCCAGACGGTCTGTCGCACCATCTTCAAGCGATGTGCGTATGTTTTTGCGTTCTTTTTTTCCTTGACGAATTAAGGTTTTCAGTCCTTCAATTTCAGTTGTAGCTTCGGCAATTGTTCTTTTTCGCTCTTCGAGCAGTGCGAGATAATCAGGATTGGTTTCGCATTCAAGCAATTTCGCATTCGTTTCATTGTTCAGCGCTTCACCTTGTTTGTAAAATCCTTCTTCTGCAAGTGTATCAAAGACGGGGGGGACGAAGACATCAAACTGATTGCTTTCCGCCAATTTACCTGAAAATGCAGCGAGGTAACCCAGTTGACCAAATGAATTTTTTACGACCAAAACACCAAACATTTTTCCAATGGCTGTGGCTTTGTCTTGCCCTTCGAATCCAAAGTTATGGGTCCAATCTTGTTGATGTTCTAAGTATGCTTTCAATTCTCCCGCGGCCAAGAGCGCGAGCGGGTGTGGCTCATAGTAGAATGGGTAGGACAATTGAGTTGGAAGTTCAGTTTCCTGAAATTCGCTTGTTAAGGGAATGAAATGAGGTGCTTTCAAGGTATGAGTGCTTAATTTCCTGCCAACATCACAATTCGAAACCCATCGTCATACTTCCGAAAGATGACACAAAATGGATCGTCCAAAATGTATTTCATGTAATCATCTGTTTTATGATGGTAACCGATGAATAGATAGTCATTTTCCTTCAAGGTGTAAGATGGATGTGCTTGAATCAAGGTGAAAAGGTCTTTCTTCGTTTTCATCTCTTCCGCATCTAGTAGTTCATGATTAAAATTGGCGAGGTAAGATTCCATCGTCATGCTCTTGTCCCGAATTGCGGCTTTGCAGAAAATG
>JBILBT010000039.1:0-15584 GCA_044353545.1 Crocinitomicaceae bacterium
GAGATGAACAACACATATATGTTGGCAAAAATCAACTTAGAGATTGGGCATTCACAGCGGATGATTCTTGACCTTGACAAGGCAGAAACCTCCTTTAAGTTGTCCTACGACTTTGCCGAATCCATTGTTGACCGACGCCAAATGGGCTTGGCCTTGTCCAACTTGGGGACGGTTTATTTTGACCGCAGAGACTATGCAAAAGCCATCAAAACCACTGAAACAGCGATAGCAATCCTATCCGATTTACAAGATTTAAACGGACTTGGTGAAGCGCACGACAATTTGGGAGTCATTCACCGCGAACGAAAAGAATACACCTTGGCGGCGACCAACTTCAACAAGGCCTTAGTGTACTATGAATCTACAGGAAATAAAGAAAAGATTGCGGGAGTTTATCACAACGTTGGTACTGTTTTTCAAAAGCAGAAAAAGTACAAAAATGCCTTGATTTATTTGGAGCGATCCATTGTCATCCGCGAGCAATTTGGTTCAAAAAACCAGATTTATCATACCTATCGTATTCTTTCCGACGTGTATGGCGATGTGGGTAGACAAAAAGAGGCCATGCGTTACTTGCGGCGTTATGTCAACTATGTGGACAGCAATTCCACCCTACAGGCAGCCACAAAAATTGCGGAATTGAGCGAGCAGTATCGCATGGAGCAGCGTGAACGTCTGATTGTGTCCCAGCGCGACTCCTTAGAAAAGCAGCAGCAAGAACGGACCTTAACGGCAACGAAACTGGAGAATAGTCAGTTGAGAAATAATTTCCAGACCTACATCATCATTGGATTCATCATCATCATCACTTTGGCGGGAATCATTGGTTTTTACCAGTGGAATCAAACGAAGATCAAGCAGCAGCAGCGAGAGGCGGAGATGTCACAAACGCTTTTGCGCACCCAGATGAATCCTCACTTCATTTTCAATGCCATGTCGGTGATTCAGAGTTACATCTATGAAAATGACCAGGGGAATTCCACCAAGTTCCTGGTTAACTTTTCCCGACTTATGCGTTTGATTCTTGAAAATTCTCCAAAAGAGTTTATCCCGATTGAGACCGAGGTAGAAATTCTCCAAAAGTACCTTGAAACACAAAAATTGCGTTTCGAGGACCGCTTTGAATTTGACATCACCGTTTCACCTGAGATTTTGACCGAGCACGCCATGATTCCCCCAATGATTACCCAGCCTTTCATTGAAAATGCCATTGAGCACGGGCAGTTGCACACCATCGAGGGTGGATTTATACACGTGAACATCGACAAGCAAAATGACATGCTTCACATCATCATTGAAGACAATGGGATTGGTCGAAAAGGATCAGAAGAGAACAAAAAAAGTTCGACACACCGAAGCATGGCGATGCAGATTACCAGCGATCGGATTGACAATTTGAACAAGAAGTACAAGACCGATGGAACCCTCATTGTGGAAGATTTTAATAAAAACTTGGAAACCGGCACAAAAGTTTTAATTTCGTTACCATACAAGGAGGAAACTCCTTTAACTACTTCGCTATGATAAAGGCTCTTATCATTGATGACGAGAATCGGACACGTGATCTGATTTCAAAAATGATTAATTCATTTGACCTTGGAATTGAGGCCATTCCTGCAGGAGAAAATGTCCAGTCGGGCATTCAAGCCATTCTCGAACACAAACCGGACATTGTTTTTCTTGATATCCAGATGCCCGATGGAACTGGTTTTGATGTGTTAAAAGCCATCCCTGAAAAAACCTTTGAAGTTATTTTTATCACAGCCCACGAAGAGTTTGCCATCAAGGCGATTAAATTCAGCGCCTTGGATTACCTTCTCAAACCCGTTGATCCAGGTGAGTTGCAAGCTGCCGTTGAGAAAGCGATAAAAGCCATCCACGAAAAAAAGGAAGACTCACAATTCGATGCTTTACAGCAAAACATTCAGCCCAACCAGAAGCGACGATTGGTCTTGAAAACACAGGAAAGTGTTTTTGTGATTGACTTGGATGAGATCATTCGATGTGAAGCCGACCGCAATTATACCTCCTTCTTTTTAACGGGTGGAAAGAAAATCTTGGTTTCCAAAACTTTGAAAGAATATGAGACCATGCTGACTGGACACAACTTTCTTCGTGTACAGCAGTCACATTTGATCAATCTAGATTTTGTGGATCGCTACGACAAAGGAAACGGAGGTTCAGTTGTGATGAAAGATGGGTCTGAGGTTCCACTTTCACCGGCCAAAAGAGACATATTCTTCGAGATTCTCGAGAAATTATAGGTCGATTGTCATTCAGAACTGCCTTTTGCTCATTTCATCGTGCTCAATGTTCATTTGTTTCAAGTGAATGAAAAATCTATCTTAAGTTTATTAAGGAAATAAGAGAGAGTTTCGAATAACTTCTTTGGGTTTTCAGAAGGACGGAGCGCTGCTTGGAGAGGCAGTTATCATTTTCTGGTTTGATAAAGAGTAAACAGTTCTTTTTTCCTACTTCTGAGATAAAGCTTTGAGAAGTTATTCGAACAATTTTTTGGTTTTGCATTTTGATTTTGGTTTTACTACTTCCAAAATCGTTGGAACACACTAACTTACTACTAACAAAAGAAGAGGATGAACTATAGGTTGATCCTTTTTTTGTGGGGTTATTTGAGCCAGAAGAGGCCATATATCAGAGTGAGAATGAGAATGAGGACGAGAGCGAAGGAAAAAAAGTTAGGTCAATAATGGATCTCATACACCACCGGACGTGACGGTGCGGCATCATTCTCAAACGGCGCCAATTGCAATTCGAGCATATACAATCCATCGTCCACTGAATTCGGGACATAAATCAATTCTGTAATGGTGCGCTCGTGGTTAGGAAGATCGGGAACAGACCAAAAAGCATGGTGAAAGGCGAGTGCTCCGCCATCCAACTCACGATCGACAGAAGGTTGATCAATGAGTAGATGTCGAATCCCGAGCGCATTGATCTTTTCGATGCATCTTACGTCCAAATACGGAGGATTTGAATCGGAGTAATTCATGTGCAATTTGCTCTCCGTGTTCGGAAGTGTGCGAATGATCAGTGCTTCAATGTCGGCATGCCAAACAATCTCATCAAAATGGTCAGGAAAAATGACGTGATCTATTTTACCATCAGGCGCCACCATTTCCCGCGGAGAAATGGTGACAATTTGTGCCAAGGAGAAAAAATCACGCACTACGTCATTGACCGAAAACACCTCATCCGTGATGTGGCCCAAGCATTCTGTGTGCGTCATGTGGCCGTGTGGGTTGAACGAAATATCTCTAAAATTTACACTTCCTCCCTCCTGAATCGACCCTACCCAACCATTGGCACGAACAGGCTCCATAGCCGGCGCATCCACATACCAAGCACGCACACATTCAATACCATTTTTAAGTGAAATTGATAAATCTATGGGATTTACGGTTTCAATGTAGCGGGCTGAATCGAGGTATAAACGCATGTTTTTCTTTCGAAGATACGTCAATGCGCTGATACACATGTCGCCTTCGAAAAAAAAATCAGTTAAATATATCTACCATGGTATATTTTTATACTTTTACAAAAAAAAGATTTATGAAAGCAATTAATGTATTCGCAGGATTGTCATTGGTATTGGCGATGGCTTCATGCGGTGGAACAGAAGAAAAAACTGAAAAAGTAACCTTTAACTTGGATGCAAAAGCATCTACATTGGGTTGGAAAGGGAGCAAATCTGCAGAGTATTTTCATACAGGTATCGTAAAAATCACAAAAGGTACGATTGACATGGAAGGTGAAGAGATTGTCGGTGGATCATTCAACCTTGACATGAACACGATTGAATGTATGGATGAAATGTTGCCAGATGATAAAAAAGCAATGTTAAATGGTCACTTGAAGGATACATCATTTTTCTTTATTGCAGAGAATCCACAAATTACGGTTACTGTAGCTGATTACAAGGATGGTAAATTGAATGTTGTCATCAACGTTTTGGGTCTTGAAATCAAGCAGGCGATTCCTGTAAAAGTAACAGCAACTGAGAAAGACGTTCGTATCAAAGGAGAATTTGGTGTAGATGTTTCGGCCCTGAAAATGGCGGGAATGCAACCAGATCCAGCTTCTGGGGAAAAAATCAATTCAGTGATTGACTTCCAATTGGATGTTCTTTTGAAAAAATAGTTCAGACCACACGATAAAGGGAGGATGGGCTAAGCTCATCCTTTTTTTTCTACTTTCGGACAATGGAATACAAGGCAGTAATTTTCGATTTAGGGGGTGTGATCATCAACATTGATTATGCAGCAACCATTGAGGCGTTTGATATACTTGGGCATGGGGATTTTCAAACCGTATACTCGCAAGCGCAACAAAGTGGATTATTCGATGAATTAGAAACGGGTAAAATCTCAGGACAACGTTTTGTCAATGAGTTATTGCCGCATTTAAAAGTTGGCACTTCGCCAAATAAAGTCGTTGCCGCATGGAATGCCATGATAGGAACAGTGCCCAAGGAACGGATTGAGTTGCTTCAAAAAGTCCGTGAAAAATATCCTGTTTACTTGCTAAGCAATACAAACGAACTTCATTTGCATGCGGTATTGCGTTCATGGAATGCCACCAGCAATCAACCCATGAGTGCATTTTTCGATGGCATCTACCTGTCACATGAAATCGGCATGAGAAAACCGAACGCTGACATCTTCGAATTTGTTTGCCGTGAACATAATTTAAATCCTGCCGAGACTTTGTTTATAGATGATTCAATACAACACATTGAAGGAGCGCGATTGGCTGGATTACAAGCCTTTCATTTGACCGAATTCGAAGCCTTAGATCAGCTTTTCTCTTGACAGAGTTCGATGAGCACCCCTTCTGTAGAACTTGGGTGTAAAAAGGCAATGCGTTTGTTGTCGGCACCTTCTTTTGGTGATTGATGGATCAATTGAAATCCTTCAGCTGTCAATCGTGCAAGTTCGGCATCGATATCATCCACTTCAAAAGCAATGTGATGTATTCCTCTTCCCTTCTTCTCTAAAAATCGAGCGATAGGTGACTCGGGATTCGTCGCTTCGAGCAATTCAATTTTCGATTCGCCAATCATCAAAAAGGCGGTTTTCACCCCTTCGGACTGCACTTCCTCCGTCTTATAGCACGCAGATCCCAATAAGGTTTCAAACGTTTTTACCGTTTGATCAATGCTGCTTACAGCAATCCCCAGGTGTTCGATTTTCTTCAGCATAATTATCAGTTCTTGATGAACTTTTCATTGACATTGTCAAAATTGATGTAGTAGGCACCAGGTATGAGGTTCTGGCAATTTACCGACGCGCCCACACCTTTTTTGACGATGTTGCCATAGGCATCAAAAATCTCAAAGCGCGTCTCGGAAGGTTTCCCATTTGAAGAAAAGTAAATCATGTCCTTCACTTTAGCAGGGCTTTTAACCACTTGCGTCAGATTCGATTGAAAAGTGATTTGCTTCGATTCCCGTTTCGAGCCCGAATGATCCACCTGCACAACACGAATTGTATTCTTTCCAGAATGTGGTGACACCAAAAATTCATAGGCATTGGTTCCACTTGAACCTTTGCCATCGACTTCACCGATCGTCACCCATTTGTCCCAACGGTACTGTTCAATTTGAAACGGGAGCTTCCCCTGTTCACCTGTAGTTTTCCATATTAATTTTCCGGTGGAGCTCACGTTGATTGCAGTGACGACAAATGTACTTCGGGGCAGAAGCACTTCGGGATTCAAAATTTTTGGTGTACAGCCATCATTGTGATCGATTACGATAAATACCGGTTCGCCGATGGCGATATTAAAATTGGCAAAATCAATCTCAAAAGCGCCCATGTTTGTTCCGCCAGGCATGACATCACCATTCACGGTCACCTTTGTTGCGCAATAGCCAAAGCCATCGTCAGACATCGGATTCTGGATGTACAAGTTCTTCCCCTGGTAGGTGCCTTCGACAGAAAGCGTTGCCCCAAAGAGGGAATTTACGGCGAAAAGACAAAAGACGACTAGCAACTGTTTCATGTACGAAAAGGCAAAATAAACAACTGTTCCAAAGAGTGCGAATGTAAGCTCATTTTTCCGTTTTCCCAAATTTGCTTTGGGCTGTATTATGGAGGAGGACAATCCAAACAAACGCAGTTATCAAAAGAACCTTTTTAAAAACTTATCTTAAGAAGTGTGCCATTTGCATCAAATAAAATGTACTATTGCTGAACGGAATACTATTACACTGAGCGTGATACACGAAAAACTGTGGATCTCTCGAAAAACTGAACTAAACTAACGCTACATGAAAACAATCTGCACCTTGCTTTTTTTGCTTGGAATTTCTGCTGGTGCCTTTGCCCAGCCCACACAAACAGTCCGTGGTAAAGTCTTAGATAGCGAAACGAATTTTCCCTTGGTTGGTGCTAAAGTAGAAGTGCTATCTGTGGATTCGATCATGCTGAGTCGAGGATTGACAAACATCGATGGTGAATTCACCCTATTGAAAGTTCCTGTAGGAAAACACCAAGTGCGTATCTCCATGATGACCTATGATACCAAAACGCAAACGATAGAGGTGAATTCAGGTAAAGAAGTCGTGTTGAACATTTTGCTTTCAGAGAGCTTTCAAGAACAAGCAGAAGTGACCGTTGTTGGACGCAAGAAAGGCGAGGTGATCAATGAATTGGCCGTTATCTCAGCACAGCAGTTCAGCGTAGAAGAAACCAACCGCTATCCTGGGTCACGGATGGATCCGGCGCGTATGGCATCCAACTTTGCTGGTGTTCAAGGTGCAGATGACAGTAGAAATGACATCGTTGTCCGTGGGAACTCCCCACTTGGCGTGATTTACCGAGTCGAAGGTATCGACATCCCAAACCCTTCACATTTCGCGATTGCAGGAAGTACCGGGGGTCCAGTGTCTATTTTGAACAACAAAATTTTGGGCAACTCTGATTTCTTCATGAGCGCCTTTCCAGCAGAATATGGAAACAGCACATCGGGCGTATTTGACTTGAAACTCCGCAATGGTAACGATTCACGCACCGAGTTCACCGGACAGTTTGGTTTCTTGGGGACCGAACTTGTCGCTGAGGGACCTTTGAGCAAAAAGAGTCGTGCAAGTTTCTTGGTGATGGGCCGCTATTCTACGCTTTCTTTATTTCAAACACTTGGAATCCAGATCGGGACCGACGCCATTCCTGTATATGGTGATGGCGCCTTCAAATTCAACTTTCCCTTAAAATCAGGCGGACACCTTTCCTTGTGGGGAATGGGTGGAAAGAGCAAAATCGCCATCAAAATCTCCGAACAAACAGCCTATTCATCGGAATTCTACGGCGAGGGTGACCGCGACCAGTATTTTGGTACCAGCATGTATGTTTCTGGAGTGACCTATAAAAAGCCCATCAACGAAAAGACCTTCCTACAATCCACCATTGCCGTTTCTCTTGAAGACCAAATCACCAATCACAACTACTTGCAGCGCAGCCTAAATGTTAACGGTGGTGATACGACCATTCAGGTCGACACCCTGTATCCGCTTTTAGGCTATACATTCAAGATTGGGAAGTTGTCAGGTTACACATCCATAACGCATAAATTCAATAAAAAGCACCTCATCAAAGCGGGGATTAACTTTGATCTTCTTTCCATGAATCAAATCGATTCTGTGTTGACTGACATCAATGTTCCTGATGCTTTTACACTGCGCTGGAACTACCAAGGAAAATCTATTTTAGTTCAACCTTTCGTTCAATGGAAATGGCGCATCAATGAAAACATGGACTTCACAGCAGGACTTCACGCACAGTATTTCAGCTTGAGCAATAGCATCAGTCCTGTGGAACCGCGTATGGGATGGAAATACCGTATGAGTGGTGGTCAATCGATCTTTGCTGGCGCGGGGATGCACAGCCAAACGCAGCCCTACTACATGTACACAATGTTTGATCCACAAAATCCAGGGACACTCCATAACAAATCGATGGATTTTACACGAAGTCTGCATACAGGAATTGGGTATGAAAAAATCTTTAACAAAGGATTTAGTGTGCGCACTGAGGCCTATTACCAAAACTTGTACAACATCCCGGTAACGGTGAATCCATCGTCCTTCTCGATGATCAATGTGGGAAGTGGATTCTCTCGATTCTTCCCTGATTCGCTTCAAAACACAGGAACAGGATACAACTACGGACTTGAGTTGACGGTTCAGAAATACTTCGATAAATCGTTCTTCTTCCTTTTCTCTGGAACCGTGTATGATTCACGCTACAAAGGCAGCGACGGGATCTTGAGAAACACCTCGTACAATGGAACCTATGTGGTGAACTTGTTGGTCGGAAAAGAATTTAAGATTGGAACCAAACATACCATCGGGATAGGAACAAAGATTACCCGTGCAGGAGGCAAGCGCTATGGTGCTGTTGACATCGCAAAAACAGATGCGTTAAAGGAGATTATATTCAAAGATTCCGCATTCAATGATCTTCAATTCGCCGACTACTTCCGCATCGACTTCAAGATCAGCTGGCGTTTGAACACAGCAAAAATGACACACGAAATTGGCCTTGACTTGGTGAACATCTTGAACACAAAAAACTTGTTGAGTTTGGCTTATGCACCTTCACTTGACCCGAATGTCATCAACTCACCGAACTACCAGCCGATTGCACAAAAATCGCAGCTTGGATTCTTGCCAATCTTCTATTACAAGATTGACTTTAGGATTGGGAAGAAGGAGTAATTAGAAGTGTGGGCAGGTATTGCACTTCTTTTCCTTTGGCTTCACATAAAACATGAAACCTAGAGCTGTATCGAACTGCAAATACCCATATTGTTGATGAGCGTAAGCTGAATCATCGTCTGGACGGGTTTTCACATGTATCTGGTTCATGTATCCTCCGCTCACTCCTGTGCGCAAGAAAAGGTGGTCCCAGAACTCAAAGCGAAGTGAGGCATGACCAGACAGCGCATAGCCTGATAAGGAAATGGTGACCATGTCTTTTTGCCCTGCAAAGTTGAAATCATTGTAGGAAAGAATGGCTCCTGCTCCAATACCCGCGTTCGAACTTAAGGTAAATGATTTTCCAATTGCGAAAAGCCGGTCTGTGCGCGTCAATTCAACGCGGATGTAATTCAAACCGTTCGAATTTTCATAATGGAAGGTATTTCTATCGGTGGTTACAGGAGTGTTGACATAAGTCCCCGAACCAAAAGTTACATTATCCACTCCTGGATCTATGGTTCCGCTCAAGAGCACATTGTTCTGGTCTTGAAAAATGTACTTCATGTGGTCGTAGCCTAAAGAAACAGCGTAGTGGTCTAGAAAATAGTAACCAAAGCGCGCATTGAATTGAGGAACAGTTAAGGTTGTTGGGTTAATGTATTGCTTAAATTGGGTTGAAGGGTTATCTTTTGCTATACTTCCGTCCAAATGGAAATCGTATCCCTCCCCAATGAAATAGAGGTCACTCTTGGTATAAAAAGCGCGATTATATCCCCAGTATCCAAAGAAATTACCTTTTTCAAAGGAATAAGGTTTTCGGTTACTTTGCGCATTCAGTCCTAGTGGAAGGGTGATGCTGAGAAGAAGAATGGAAATAATGCGTGCCATAATTGTTCGATTTTAACGTGTAATCATCTTTACCCACTCCTCTTGTTCCATGATTTTTTCTAGGCGGTAGTGGACTTTTTTATCGCTTGAGTACCATTCCACCAAGCCGATTCCTTTTGCGAAGTAAGCCATTGCTTTTCCTTCGAGTACAGTCTCTTTTTTGGTGAATGGATTGAAATTAGTCATTCTGATGTTATCTGCAAATGCAACGACCTCAGTTGTCTTATTCATTACTTTGCGTTTGCTTTCCTTCATCACCGTTCGTCGAATTTCCTGAAGGATCATTGTTGAATCGAGGAATCCTTGAAACCGCGATGCGAAATACGCTTCATCGTCTTTGTCCATTGGAATGACTTTCGTTCGGAACACATCCGCCTTGGTTTTTTCACCATTGCGGTTGACCACCATGTGATCCATGATATCTAAGGAATCGACGTTGTAGTTCAAGGCCTCAAGGATCCTGCCATCGCCAGAATAGCGCTCAACAATGACGTGTTTACCTTCACTGTCTTGAATGGCATAGACTCGGTGAAATTGCTCGATCAGCCCATTCTCCACGTCGCGGTATTGGTATACTTTAGCAATGCTATCCACTGGATAGAAATAGTCAAAATACGCGTTCGCAGAGTTTGATTCTGAGGCATCGTTGCAGGCTGTCAACAGACAAATAATCAATGCCAAACTGCCCAATACATACTTCATCACGACATTTTTAAAAATGAAACTTCTTTTTCTGATAGGTGACGATACATCCCTCGTGGAAGATCTTTTTTATTTAAACCAGCAAATTGCACACGGTCAAGTTTCACAACTTCATAGTTTAAAGCCTCAAACATTCTACGAACGATGCGGTTTTTTCCTGAGTGTAGTTCAACTCCCACCTCGCGGCTATTGCCATCTTTCACAAATTCAGCGGCATCGAAATTCGTTCGCCCATCTTCCAAATCTATACCTTTCAATAACTGCTGGAGGTGTTCGCGGCTTACTGCTTTACTCAATTCAACATGGTAAATCTTTAAGGCCTTGTGTTTGGGGTGCGTCAACTTTTTTGCCATATCTCCATCATTGGTAAACAGCAAAAGTCCTGTGGTGTCGCGGTCGAGTCGTCCAACGGGATACACGCGTTCACGACATGCTTTTCTCACCAAACCCATCACCGTTTTCCGTCCAAGAGGATCGTCCATGGTGGTAATGAAACCTTTCGGTTTATTTAGTAGTACATAGCGCTTTGTCTCGGCGTTGATTGTTTCACCATCGTAGCGCACCACATCATCTGGTTTAATTTTGTAGCCAAGTTCAGTAATGATTTCTCCATTGATGGATACCACACCTGTTTGAATGAGGACATCTGCTTCGCGTCGGGAGCAAATACCGGCATTTGAGAGGTATTTATTTAGGCGGATTGCATCTTCATTGAAGGTTGGCAACGGATCGCCCTTTTTCACTTTTTCTTTGAAGTCGATGTACTTCCGTTTGTCACGGGCTGAAACTTCTTTTTCGGTGGGTTGGGCACTTGATTTTTTAGCTGGGTCATCTTTTGCTGGCCTTGTTGGCTTTGCATTTTTTGCGCTTGCAGCAGATTTTCCTTTGGCACTTGCCGCAGGGGCTCCTTTTTTCGGAGCAGCGGGGAATGGTTTGCGGGCTTTCCCTGAAACCGGTTTTCTTGTGTTCATCACGAGCAGAATTAGGGTACAAAGATAGGCGAAAAAAGTGCAGGGTCAAGATATGGGGTAAAATGCATCTTCAATGTGCTCAATATCAGTTCGAAATGAATTGTGAACGATGGAGACAACATCGAATCTTGTCTCCTCCTCACAGTCATTTCTTGTGAGGTAGTCGTGTGCCACACGAATGATTTGTTTTTGCTTTGTTCGTGTGACCGCGCGCCATGGTTCACCGATTTCACTTGTGACGCGTGTTTTTACTTCGATAACGATTATTTTTCCATCAAAAGTGGCGATAATATCTACCTCCCATTTCATGTATTTTACATTCTGAGCGATAATTTTGTAGCCTTTATTTTTGAGAAATGTAACGGCGAGCGATTCCCCGAGGATGCCTAGTTCTTGGTGGTTCATGATTGCTATTTTTCTTCGTAGAAGTTAGTAAAATAAACCGAATAAGCCTAGCTGTGAATATCAGTTTTTGTTTAAAATCCTTCAATTTCAGAAACTGAATTACTTTTTCTTTTTTACCGCAGAGGCACAGAGAAAAAAAATGAACTATTACTTAGAAGTGCTTTCATAAACGGAATCCAAAGCCTCGGTGTTCTCTGTGGCTCTTTGGTGTTTTATTTTTTACCGCAGAGGCACAGAGAAAAAAATGAACTATTGCCTCTCAAATTTCATAAACGGAATCCAAAGACTCGGTGTTCTCTGTGGCTCTTTGGTGTTTTATTTTTTACCGCAGAGGCACAGAGAAAAAAAATGAACTATTACTTAGAAATGCTTTCACAAACGGAATCCAAAGCCTCGGTGTTCTCTGTGGCTCTGTGTGTTTTCTTATGTACCGCAGAGGCACAGAGAAAATTTTTACAAAATTTCTTTTTACGTTTGACGAAACTCAATCTTCTGCGTGATCCATGTCTGTGTGGTGAATAATACACTCAAGAATATTTCCCTCTTCATGGCATTTGATGTCTGTAGGTTGTACATCACTACTTTCAAATTCTACCAAATCACCCGCTACAATTCTCTGACCATTCACTTCGAAAACTCCATCATTGACAAAAATAAAATGTCGCGAATTGTTCACATCGAGCGTATTTACTTCTCCCGATGAGAGGTGATGATGTATGACCCTTGCAGATGTTTGCTTATTAAAAATAAGATTGAAGTCCTGCACCTGCCCTTTGCTCCGCGTGCTCCAGGAACCATCAAATTGATCTTGTTCAAAAGGTTGCAATTCCTTGGTATATCTTCCCTCATGGACTAAGGTTAGCTTTCCCTTCAATGGCAGAAGAATTCGGGTTATGCCAGAAAAGTCTGAGAAGGTTGTCTCCTCCGCTTCCACTGTTGCCGTGCTGATTCGAAAGATAAAATCTCGGGTTTGAAAATTCCCGTCTTGAGGATAAACAAACAGCTCGGTACTGGTGCCATTTGCCCAAGAAACTGTTTTTGAATGGTCGAAAGGATGGATCTGCATGCGATTGAGAATAATCAGAGATTGAAGATACTTTTTTTCTTGATTCATGAAATCAAATGGCCTATTTTGAACCTATGCTACATGGAGTTGTAATCACCCACCGATGAAAATTTATGCTCTATTTATTGGACTTCTTATTTCCAGCATGTGCTCGGGTCAAGCGCAAATTTTGTTATTAGGAAACACCAAACAATTGTGTTTCTCGGATAGCTCCAAGCTATTTATTTCCAGTGAAAAACTACCGCCAAAACTTTATGAATATCACGCCATCATGGTTTTTTCATCGGCCCATTCGCGACTTTCTCCGAACGAAATCGACCAAATTATTCAGTTTGTCAGCGAGGGTGGGGGACTCTATATCGGAAGTGAAAACTGGCCTTTGCAAGCGGAGGGCAATGCTTTAACTGAGCGGATATATACCAAATCTGTATGGGCAGCATCCGAAACCACAAAAAAAGAAATCAGCAACATTGGGATATTCCGTGACATTGAAAATTTCCCTCCTGGATCCACTCCTGTTGTCTTTCCCCTTGACTTTCAGCTACATGTTGAAGTGTGGTATAACGATGAGCCCCTAATCCTCTCTGGGAAGTTGGGCAGTGGAAAAATTCTTATCGACGGCGGCTACTCCCGTTTTTACTGTAACTCCCTTGGGGAGTTCGAAAAAGAAGTATTGGCTGTTGTATTGGATTTCTTTGATGGACACTAAATCTCGCCCATCAATTCGAGTGTTTCTTTGGCTGCTGCTTGTTCGGCCATTTTTTTTGTTGTGCCAATCCCACGACCATAATTCGTTTCATTAATGCGCGCAACAATGGTGTAGCGCCAATTTCCTTCGATATTCTCTTCTGACACGACATCAAAATCAAGCTTCAAGCGCTTTTTCTGAATCCAAATAAAGAGTTTTGACTTGAAATCAATTTCCTCTTCCAAGATTCGATTCAAATCCACATAGCGACGGAACACATGGTGTTCGATACTCTTTTTTACTGCGACATATCCTCCATCCAAATAAATTGCGCCCATGATTGCTTCGAATGCATTTCCCTCGATGGTTGCGAGGTTGATTGTTCGGCCTTTGTGATAGCGGATGACAGATCTTAGTTCCATAAGTTCACCGATTTCACCCAAAGTTTTCCGGCTCACCACTTTAGATTTGATTTTTGTTAAGTATCCCTCATCCTCAGATGGAAAGCGTTGAAACAAGTAATCGGCAATCACAGCATCAAGAATCGCGTCACCTAAAAATTCTAGGCGCTCGTTAGACACATCACTATCGGAATTAGACAATGAGCGGTGCGTCAATGCTCGTTCAAAATGAGCGAGGTTAGTTGGGTGATATCCAAAACGGGTAAGAATGAACCGAATAAGTTCAAGATCTTCGCTGTTGCGTTTTTTTCGAAAAAAAGGGAACTTCAAGGTACTAACCTACGAATTTCTTCACGATTACACTCGTGTTATGTCCACCAAAACCAAAGGTATTGGACAGCGCCACATTGACAACACGTTTTTGTGCAGTATTGAATGTGAAGTTCAAGCGATTATCCAATTCAGGATCATCGGTGAAGTGGTTGATTGTTGGCGGGATGATGTCGTATTTCACGGCAAGCACACATGCGATTGCTTCGATTGCACCTGCAGCACCAAGAAGGTGGCCCGTCATCGATTTTGTTGCACTGATATTCAACTTGTAGGCATGATCACCGAATACATTTTGAATGGCTTTCACTTCAGCGATATCTCCAAGAGGCGTAGATGTACCATGCACATTCACATAGTCGACTGCTGAAGGTTCAATTTCGGCATCTTCTAGGGCAGCAATCATTGTATTGCGGGCGCCGATTCCTTCAGGATGTGGCGCTGTGATGTGGTAGGCATCCCCAGACATTCCTCCACCGATCACTTCTGCATAAATTTTTGCACCACGACGAATGGCATGCTCATACTCCTCGAGGATAAGTGCTCCGGAGCCTTCACCTAAAACGAATCCATCTCGATCCAAATCAAATGGTCGAGAAGCGGTTTCAGGCGATTCATTTCGTGTTGATAAAGCCCTCAATGCATTGAAACCACCCATGCCCATTTCGTTCACACACGATTCCGACCCACCGGTAACGATGGCATCTGCTTTACCGAGGCGAATGAGATTGAAGGCATCAATGATCGCATTTGTTGATGACGCACAAGCAGACACAGTGACATAGTTTGGTCCGCGAAGACCGTATTTGATGGAAATATGTCCTGCTGCGATGTCCGCAATCATTTTAGGAATAAAGAACGGATTGAAACGCGGAGTACCGTCACCGGCGAAAAAATTTTGCGATTCATCCTGAAAAGTTTTGAGTCCGCCAATTCCTGATCCCCAGATCACTCCGATGCGATCATGGTTGGCATTTGACTCCATCAATCCAGAATCCGCCATGGCCTCAGAGGCTGAAACCATGGCAAATTGTGAAAATTGATCTAATTTCCTTGCTTCTTTTTTGTCCATAAAGTCTTCAATATTGAAGTTCTTTACTTCGCAAGCAAACTGTGTTTTGAACAATGCGGCGTCAAATTGCTGAATAGGCGCTGCACCACTTTTGCCACTAAGCAACGCTTCCCAATATTCATTGAGGGTATTGCCAATGGGCGTTAAAGCGCCAAGACCTGTTACGACAACTCGTTTTAATTCCATGTGGAACCTAATTGTTCAATAAAATGTGCTAGTAATTAGTTAGCGTGCTCTTCGATGTAAGAGATCGCGTCGCCTACCGTTTGAATGTTCTCAGCTTGATCGTCTGGAATAGCAATGTTGAATTCTTTCTCGAACTCCATAATCAACTCAACAGTGTCA
>JBILBT010000040.1:0-15502 GCA_044353545.1 Crocinitomicaceae bacterium
AATACGATGGGAAAGCATATTTTCTAGATGCCACAAACAACTTCTTACCCATGGGTGAAGTGGCCTCTTTTACGATGGGGAAAGAAGTGTTCTTAAGTATTGATCAAAAAACATATGAAATACTTCAAATGGAAGTACCTCCCCCATCTGCTACACCTCTGATTGATACCACATACATTCGCATTGATGGACGAAAAATAATCGGAGAAGCGCATACCCTTTTTGATGGCTACTATCAGCAATGGCTTCAACCTGCTATGATGTCTTACAAGGACGAACCTGAAAAAGCGATTCAATCCTTTACAGAAAAAGGGAATAATTCATACAAAGTCACCAAGGGAAGTATTTCGAACACGACCGATCGTGACAAACCCTGCGAGTTGAATTATGAGTTCACCGTTGACAACTATGCGACAGCAATAGACAATGAAATTTACATCAATCTGGTCCTCGAAAAGGGTATTTCAACGGGAGAAATGAAAAAAAACCGAGTTACTCCTTACGAGTTTGAGCATAAATCGTCGGACCACTACACCGTCGTTCTTGAAATTCCAGAGGGCTATTCGCTTAGCTCCCTCCCTAAGGACAAATCATACACATCCGATATCGTAGACTTTTCCTTAAAATACCGTATTGAAGGCCAAAAAGTGTTTATGGATGTCGTCCTAGATATCAAAACAATCCTGCTTCAACCATCGGATTTTGCCACTTGGAATGAATACTTTAATACCTCAAAAAGCGCTATGCTGCAGTCGCTTGTCCTTACAAAAAAATAAAACCATGAAATACGTTTATCTACTTCTTTTCTTGCTTCCTCTTTTAGCACAAGCACAAGACGCTGAGTCAAATCCGTACTATAAATCTTACGATTGGACCAAAGAGCCTCGGTCTTTTGAAATTTCTGAAGAGGAAAAGAAAAAAGATGAAATCATCCTTTTCGAGAAAAAAAGCGTTGAATTCATCAATATAAACGATGAATTAAAGAAGTACGTGCTCTTGCACCGCATCACTCGCCTGAATACAGATTTGGCCATCGAAAACAACAACACGTATTACTTGTCGAGTGATGAAGATCAACAGATCAATAAATTGAAGGCCCGTGTCATCAAGCCTAATGGAGAAATGATTCTGGTTTCTCAGTCAGACATCAAGGAAGCCAAAGATGAAGACGGCAATGTCGAGTACAAATATTTTGCTTTTGAAGGATTGGAAATAGGCAGCTACATTGAATACCTTCAGTATGGCGAAGAGTATGCAGAGTTGTCAGGATCGCGCATGTTTTTGCAAAGTGAAAGCGAAAAGAAAACGATCGAAGCAGACATCATCTATCCTTCCTATCTCGAATTTCAGATTTACCCAATGAATGGATTGCCAACGTTCCAATTGGACGATAGTGATTCACTGAAAACACGCATGCATCTCACTGTTAAGGACATGCCTGGTCTTGAAGATGAAGATTGGTCCGCATATTCTGCGAATCTTCAAAAATGCTACTTTAAACTAAGCAAGAAT
Source organism: Crocinitomicaceae bacterium (assembly GCA_044353545.1). Lineage (GTDB taxonomy): Bacteria > Bacteroidota > Bacteroidia > Flavobacteriales_D > Crocinitomicaceae > M0103. Next base: position 1,513 of record JBILBT010000040.1, read on the forward strand.
TTAGCCAGAGGAAAGGGCAATTTTTACACCTATACCGAGGTGGCTAAGCAGATTCATGAGAACATGTTTGCCCCGCTAACGAAGAAAGAAAAGAAATTGGTGAACGCATTCATCGAAAAGAATACCAAAGGAGCGACTACAACAATAGAGAAAGTAAGAGCATTGGAAAATGCCATCAAACAAAACATCCCCACCGTTGAAATGAACTTTGAGAATGACGACAACATTGAATTCATCCTCACAAAAAAAATCACAAACGAAGATGGGCTCTGTAAATTGATGCTCAATTGCTTGCGCGAAATGGGGCTTGCCAATGAATTGGTCATTACAACAGACCGCACTGAGGAAACGTTTCTAGAGGAATTCCAAGGGTATAATTTCCTTCAAGAATATTTGATTTATGTCAAAGACGTGGACGCTTACTTTTCGGCAAGTATGTACTCCAGAATAGGGTATCCTCCTTTCGAATTCACCTACAATAAGGGTATTTTCATCAGTGAAGTCGTAGTCAATGGCTTTGCAGCGAGTGTAGCAAAGGTGAAATACATCAAGGGAACAGATTATTCTGCCTCCATCGATAAAATTGATACCGAAGTAAAATTCAACGATGACAACAATGGCTGTAAAGTAGAATTTACAAGGTCTTCAACGGGTTACAAGGCGCTCTTTTATCAATCCATCATTGATCTTCTAGATGAAGAACAAAAGAAAGAGATGAAGGAAGATTACATGAAGTACTTGGATGATGAATCAAGCACATTGGAAAATATGGCCTTCGAAAATGATCATACTGCTGACTTTGGTGTGAAACCATTTGTTGGAAAGGCTACCGTAATTTCTCCTGTATTTGTTGAACGTGCGGGGAGTAATATTTTGTTGAAGGTTGGAATGCTCATTGGACCACAAGCAGAGATGTACAACGAAGCAGAACGTAAATTGCCCGTGGACGCTCAATACACACGAGGCTACGACCGAACCATTGTCATCAATATTCCTGAAGGCTTTCAAGCTAAAAACCTGGAAGACTTAAAAATCAACTACACCCCTGAAAAAGGAAAAGGAACAGTTGGCTTTACTTCTTCCTATGAAGTCAAAGGCAATCAGGTCATCGTTTCAGTGAAGGAATGGTACAATACACACTTCTTTTCTGTTGAAGATTATCCATTGTATGAAAAAACAATGAACTCAGCGGCAGACTTCAACAAGATTGTTTTGGTGCTTCAGGAGAAGAATTAGATTGATATTGGACGTCAAGATGTCAAGATTTTAAGATTTTAAGACTTGTTTATAACTTCGAATTGGCGAAGGCATCAAATTGCGAAGCAACAAATTTATTACTCGTAATTCGTGGCTCGTAATTAGTTAGTCGTGGCTTCGAGTCTGCTTTCGCACCTCAGTCACCAAATTCGTGATTAGTAATTAGTAACCATTGTTGTCCGATAAAAATTTACTGCACTTCCTGAAACCATTGACATCATTGATTTTAAGAAGTGATTTTAAAGTAAGGGGGTGGTTTTTATTTTACGCGATTTAGTATTTAAACTGTTTGACCCCGATGGGGTCATTGGCTTTTCGGGAAGGCTTATGGTTACAGAGATTTGACCCCTATGGGGTCCATAAACTAAAGTAATCCCGATTAGATAAACCATAAAGTGTGTTTTAGTAGGACAACAATGATTAGTAACTTCTAGTGTCTCAGTCACCAAGTAATTCGTAATTAGTAACTCGTAATTAGAAATTAATGAGTCCCAGCGCACGTTCAACTGCTGAACAAACTTTCGCGTGGTTATAGTGTTGTGATGCTTGAATTAAATCATGCGCGCTCACTCGTTCTGGATTCTCAATAAAATCGGTCATCGCATCGGCCAATGCGTATGAATCCATTGGGGTAAACAGCGTTCCTATTTTCCCAAAATCCAAAATCTCTGGACTGCCCCCAGCATTACTCGCTAGAATGGGAGTACCACATGCCATCGATTCGATGGTGACCATGCCAAATGTTTCCGCTTTTGAAGCCATAACGAAGGCATCTACGGCACGAAAAAAAGTGGAGACTTCAGAACGAAATGGACGAATAAATACACGTTCATTCAGATTGTTGCCTTCAATATACTCGGTAATCTGTCGACTGTACGCCTCCCCTTCTCCGAATGTCGGTTCTCCCAACAAACACACCACACTGTTTGGATTCTTCATCATTGCCAATGCTTGTAGCAGCAACAATTGACCCTTTTGTGCATCAAAACGCCCCACCAAACCAAAGATTTGCTTGTTCAAAGGAAGATCCATCTCCATCCGTGCCTCTGTTTTGGAAAGGATTGAAGACGCCTTGGCCAAATCTAGACCAGACGGAATTACGCTTATTTTATCCTTAGAAAAACGCGTCATCGTCCTTACCTGATCGGCCAAGTAGTTCAAAGGACAAGACCAAAGATCGATGTTTCTAAACCGAATGGAATGAAGCAAATGTGTTTTTTTAACGCCCAGTTGCATCTCCATAAAGTAGGATAAATGAAGCTTACGAGAACAGCGTCGTTTGGCAATAACAGAAACACTCATGTCACGCGTATCGCGAATGATCAGGTGCGATACGCCTTCAGTTTCAAGAATCTTCGCCAGAGCCCTACCCGCATTGAAATCATAGTATTTTTTATGCCGATGAATTGCAATTGTTACCAATCCGGCAGCCATCGCTGCTTTTACTACTGGTGAATTCTTTACACCTAAAAACACCACAGCATGACCACGATCCTTCATCCACAAGGCGTTTCTAAGTTGGTTCATTTCCAGTCCGCCCCAACTTAAAGAACTGCACAAATAGCCCAATTTATGATTCATTGTCCAATGTATTGAATTCCACTTCTTGCGCACGATTCGTTTTCAATCCATTAAAATTGCGCAAGGACCACCATAAAAAAACCAAAGCAACGAATGAAATCACAGCTGCAACGAGAAAAGGAGCACCAAAGCCCCACCACTCCTTAGGTGCAGCATTGCGCGTAGTTGAATAAATCCACATGTAAAATGGAGGTCCAATGATTTCTGCCAAGCTCATGATACTGGTAAAAACACCCTGTAGTTCCCCCTGCTCATTTTGAGGTGTTCCAGCACTCACGATTGTTCGAATCGCTGGGTCAATAATTCCAGAAAATGAATAGGGTAACATAATGAGATACAACATCCAACCATAAGGAACCATTGAAATCCCAATCATGACGACAATTACAGTGAAAAGTCCAAAGAATGCCGTTTTTTTCTCGCCCAACACACGTGTAAAATAACCCGACAATCCACCTTGAACGACACCAAAACATACACCTACAAAAGCAAGGCTATATCCTACATCCTTCTTAGACCATAGGAACTTCTCCATGGTGTAATAGTTCCAGGTGTTGTGAATCGCCAAGTTTGCCATCATCACCAGGAAGGTCACAACAAAAAGATATTTAAGGTCCTTGAAGCGAGCCATCTGTTTGAATGCACCGAGCGGGTTTGCGCGTTTCAATTCAAATTTTCTACGTTGGCTAGGAGGCAAAGATTCCTTTAGTACAAAAAATCCAAACACAAAGTTTAGCAAGGAAAATACCGAAGCAACAAGAAAGGGAGCACGGGACCCAAAGTCAGCAAGCATTCCTCCGATTGCAGGACCAATGACAAAGCCAATTCCGAAGGCAGCGCCAATCAATCCAAAATTTCGCGCCGTAGTTTCAGGGGTAGAAACATCAGATATATAAGCTGCTGCGGTGGTGAAACTCGCTCCAAAAATTCCAGAGATCGCACGACCCAGAACCAGCCAAAACAAATCTGGAGCGAAATACATGACTAAAAAGTCCAACCCCATCCCAAAAACCGAAATCAGTAAAACGGGACGACGTCCAAAACGATCGCTCAAGTTCCCGATCAGTGGTGAAAATAAAAATTGCATGAAGGCATAAATCCCCATCACCCAGCCAAAATACATTGCTGAATCTTTTAATGGAACATTCGCCGTTTCTGAAATAAGTGATGGAAAAGAAGGGATGATAATTCCTATGCCGATTGAATCAATGCAGATGGTGATCAAAATAAAGATCAAGGCCTTGTTCATGGTGCTGTTCGTCATCGCTGCAAATTTCGTCAATTATTACATTCCATGACCAAAAGTCGCAATAATCTATAACGAGCTCATTTACAACTCGAAAAATCACATTGGTAAACAATATGCTAATTTCAATCACAATTAAACTTGACAATTCCTTAACATAGTGAATGATTTTTTTGTTATTTCGTGCCATGAAAACTAAACTCTCGTTTTACGCATTTTTTAGTTTCGCTTTTCTTGGTTTTTCACAAGTAGAACTCAGCGAGACATGTATTGCGAACATTTCTGTCATTGCAGACGAAGACAACTCTTACGAGGATTGGTTCGAAATCCGAAATCTATCAGGTGCTCCAGTTGACATCACAGGTTACGGTTTAAGTGATAATCCAGGACAGCCTTACAAATGGGTCTGTCCTAATTATACCCTTGCCGCAGGTGAACACAAGTACATCTTTGCGTCAGGAAAGAATCGCATTCCAACGATTGACCATTATGAAAGTATCATTTTGGCTAACCAAACATGGTCTTATTTAATTCCAACAACAGAACCTGCAGCAGCATGGAGGCTACCTGGAACAACCTTAACGGGGTGGTCAACAGGAGCAGGAGGAATTGGATTCGGTGATGCTGATGATGGCACTACAGTTCCAACGTCAACCAGCGTTTATTTGCGACGCTCATTTACACTTACAGATGTTGCGGATATTCAGCGCTTAATCCTGCATATGGATTATGACGATGGATTTGTTGCCTACATCAATGGGGTTGAAGTTGCACGCGCAAACCTAGGAACTATGGGGACATTAACCCCTTTCAACACATTGGCTGCAAGCCACGAAGCTTTGGGATATCAAGGAATGGCCATCGATGATTTCGAAATTCCTTTTTCTGTGTTTTCATCCCTTCTTGTTGCAGGTGAAAACGTTTTGGCGATTCAGGTGCACAATACAGCTGCAAACTCAACAGACTTAACGAGTAACGCATACTTATCTGCAGGTTTTTTATCCTCAGCAGTAACCTTCTCTCCTACCTTGCCTTGGATGAACTTAAACGCATCAACGGCATGGCACACGAACTTCAATATCAATTCCGGTGACAATTTGATCTTGACCAATGCCGCAGGCCTCACTTTGGCGAATGTAGCTTTGACTCAGACACCAGTGAATCACTCAAACAATTGGACAGGATCAGCATGGTGCATTAGTCCTACCCCAACTCCAGGCGCTGTGAACAACGCATCTTGTTTTAGTGTAGTCCTCAATAAACCGGTCATTTCTAAACCAGCGGGAATTTATGCAACAGGTTTCAAGGTAGCCATTACAACGGACCAACCTAACGTTGAGATTCGTTACACATTGAATGGTGGAATCCCAACTGCTACATCTCCATTGTACACAGACTCTATTCAAATTCCTGCTACTAAGGTGCTTTCAGCACGATGTTTTGATCCATCAGCAGCTACACTTCCTAGCCTAGTTGAGAAAAACTCATTCGTGATTAACGAAGCATACGTTGGTCTCCCGGTAATCTCAATTTCAACGGATTCATTGAACTTGTATGATACCCAAACGGGCATTTATGTCCTTGGACCTCCAGGCTACAACACGAACTACCCATATTTCGGAGCAAACTTCTGGGAAGATTGGGAGCGTTATTCATATATCGAATACATCGCGACGGACAGCACACAAAAATTTGAAGGAGCCATTGGTTTGAAAATCCATGGTGGATGGTCTCGTGCTCAACCTCAAAAAAGTTTCCGTGTGAAATGTCGTGATGATTATGGCATGAATAAAATCATATATCCATTGATTCCAGACAAATCATTTATTGGTCAATACAAAGACTTCAACCTTCGCAACGGAGGAAATGACTACGGCGGAACGCGCATGAGAGATGCTTTCATGCAACGTTTGACACGAACAGCACATACAGACTACATGGGATACACACCTGTAATCGTATTTTTAAATGGTGAGTATTTTGGCGAATATGAATTGAGAGAGACCTTGAATAACGATTGGGTTGAAAACAACTACAACATAGATTCTGATAGCGTTTCCGTATTGACAGAAAACTACATGGCTTTTGAAGCAAATGATGGAACAATGGATAATTTCTGGCCCATGTACAATGCGATTACGTCTGCCGACCCATTGAGTCCAACATTCTATGCATTGGCAGATTCGTTGATTGATCTTGAAAACTTCGCAGACTACATCATTTCAGAAACATACTACGGAAATGGAGATTGGAGCAATGGTCAACCAAACAACATCAAATACTGGCATGCCCCAGGTGAAAAGTGGAGAATGCTCTTGATGGACCTTGACTTCGGTTATGGTTTATACGGGGCACTTCCAACAGACAACTTCTTGGTGCAAGCGACAAATAGTCCTTCTATTCACATGGATGCAATTTGTGCAAAATTGTTGGCTAACCCACAATATAAAGTTTACTTCATTGACCGCTATGCCGATTTAATCAATACGATTTGGCAACAAAACAAAGTTCAAAGTATGGGTAACTCCATGTTGAACGAAGTTGCGCCTTGGATCCCAAGACACCATACACGTTGGAGTGGAAACATAACAAATTTCAATAATGTGATGAACAACATGTTGACATGGAATTCAAGCCGAATTGCAGGTGCACGCAACGTGGTACAATCCTTCTTTACATTGACAGGTCAGGTTACCTATACCCTAGATGTTCAACCTGCTGGTGCAGGACGTATCCACATCTCGACAATTGAGCCATCGGAAATTGAATATCCTTGGAATGGGGTTTACTTCAAAGGAGTGCCTGTTAAAATCACAGCCATAGCAAATCCAGGATACACATTTGACCACTGGTCACCGAATGCCCTATTTGGAGCGAATAACTACAATGCAATGTTGGACATTACTCCAACAGTGAACTCCGCATTTACAGCTTGGTTTACGGGATCAACGGTTACGGATCCTTTGGAAATCTCCGAGATTATGCCAAATCCAGAAAGCACCGTAGACGGTGGAAATTGGTTTGAATTGCACAATACGACGAGTGTGGACTTGAACATTGGTGGAATGACAGTGAAGGATAGCTCATACTTCCACACCTATACATTCCCATTCAATACGCTTATTCCAGCAAATGGAAGACTCGTTGTGGCCTCTGATACTGCTGCGTTCCGTCAACAATATCCAAGCGTATCAAACTTTATTGGTCCACTTGGATTTAACTTAAGCAACAACTCAGAAACAATTTTCATCTACAATCAAAATGGTTCAGTGATCAAGCAAGCCACATACAGCACGACTTCTCCTTGGCCTCTTGGAGTTGATGGTTACGGTCGTTCATTGGAATTCAATGGTGCACCGGCTTCACAAAATGATCCAAATGCATACTTTGCGGGATGTGTTGCAGGATCTCCAGGTGTTGCTTATTTCGCATGTGATTCATCAATTATCATCTCTGAAATCAACTACAAATCGGCACCTACTTCAGATGCTGGTGACTGGTTTGAAATCCATTCAACATTATCCACAGACCTGAACCTTTCGGGATGGACAATTTCAGACGATAGCTGGTTAACACCTTATACCTTTGCTACTGGAACAACTCTTCCAGCTGGAGGATACCTTGTTGCAGCGAGAGACATGATTACCTTCAATAACATCCATCCAGATGTAATGAATGTCAATGGACCTACTCAAATTGCACTTGGTGCGAGTGATGCTGTCTTGTTGTACGATGAAACAGGTAAACTTCGTTTCTCTGTGAATTACAATTATACGACTCCTTGGCCTCAAGAACCAAATGGTCTGGGAAAAACACTGGAATTGTTGAGCAGCACAGGAACAATGTGTTCACCAGGAAACTGGTTCGCGGGATGTCCCGATGGATCACCAGGTGTAATTTACGAGCCAATCTGTGACCTTGGTGTAAACGAATTGAATGAGACAGCACTGATCATATATCCTAACCCAGGAACGACTCAATTCAATTTGAATTCTGATGTCATGGAAGGTACAATACGTATGTTCAATCTGATTGGTGAAGAGGTGCTTACATTAGAGCGTCAAGCAGGCACCCAAGTCATCAACATCACTGGGATGAGCGCTGGCATGTACATGATCGACTTAAATGGCACCCGCCAGCAAGTTGTGATTATGAAATAATATTCTTGGTTTTTTATGTAAAATCCCATGTTCGCATGGGATTTTTTTTTGCCAATCACTTGCCAATCTTTAAAGTATTGCTACTTTTGTCACGGAGAATTGGCAGAGTGGTCGATTGCGGCAGTCTTGAAAACTGTTGTACCGCAAGGTACCGTAGGTTCGAATCCTACATTCTCCGCCAAAACAAACAAATGCCCCATAAAAATGGGGCATTTGTTATTTATAGACATTGAGTCAAGCAACGCTTGAACGAAAATGGAAATAAATAACAAATGAGCGGTCGGAACGAGCGCATTTGTTTGTTTTGAGCAAAGTTCCCCCTTAAGGCTCATGAAATAATCCCTTTTTTAGACAAAAGACACTTCTTCGCGGATCAAGACCAAAACCTGGGGACTACGCATAAATTTGAGTTAATCTAAAAAGAAAGTATCCGCATAAAGTAAATAATAGCATGGTATTGATACTTAGAAGAAAAAAAAATTCTCTCAGAATCTTTAAGTTACTAGATAATCCACAATGATATTTGACTCGCGCTCCATACATTCATTCTGTTTACTTATGACCCCATCGGGGTCGAATCTCTGTAACCTTAAACTCTCGCGAAAACAAACGACCCCATCGGGGTCAAACAATCCTTTTACGAAATAGATTAAGCTTCTTGAGCGTTCAGGTCATTTCCAAAATTTCCCAAGGGTAAACCATTGCTTTGGTTGATTCATTTCGATTTCTATCCTCTTTCTACCCCGGGTTGAAACCCTAAAACCCTAGGTTAAAACCCGAGGCTGGGATAAACGATTATAACATCTAAAATAACTCCCCAACTTTTGGTTGTGATTCAACAAAACCTCTGTTCGACCCCGATGGGGTCGTGATTCTTACAATGGATCAACAGGCAAAAAATGTTTGACCCCGATGGGGTCGAACATCGGCCTTACTCGCTATATTCCCTCCAGGCAAACCATTAATATGCTTGATTCATTTCGATTCCAATCCTTTTTCTACCTCGGGTTGAAACCCTAAAACCCCAGGTTAAACCCCGGGGCTGGGATAAACACCCCATCTTAATTCCTCCCCAACTTTTGGTTATGATCCTAAACCACCCCTTATAATCCCTCCCGCAGCGTTCCTCGTGGGACAGGCACTCCACGAGGGGATTTTTATTTTTTTCTTGCTGAGTGTCAATTCACCAAACATTCGCAATTTGAAATTCGTGGCTTCGTAATTCGTGGCTTCGAGTCTGCTATCGCACCTCAGCCACCAAACATTCGTAATTCATAATTGAACAACTCACTTCCTTTTCGTAATTTTATTCCAGTAATTTTACACTATGCGTTTACCATCGATCACCTTATTGACACTTGCATTCTTTTTGAACTTGACCGTCATGGCACAAGAACAAAAGCTTAAGGCCTATATGGATACGAAGCAATTCTATGCGCCTGAAATTGGGAACTATATTGAAATTTATTTTCAATTCGCTGCCTCTTCAGTAAAGTATAAGGGTATTGAGGGTGGACTTCAAGGAGATCTCGCCGTAAAATTGGATATAAGCGACGGAACTAAAACTGTGGCTTCTGATGCGTATCGTTTGCAATCACCCCTAATGAAGGACAGTATCGTGGAAGATTTTTACGATTTAAAACGCTTTGCACTCGCTCCAGGGAAGTATGTCCTCAACATTGAACTGTCTGACATCAACACGGAGAACCCTGCATTAAAAGCTTCTGTTCCTGTATTCATAGAAGATTTGTCAACGGCGATTTCCATTTCGGACATCGAAGTAGCTGAATTCGCCTTCAAAGGAGATGAAAATTCAGTGTTCTTTAAATCTGGGATCAATATCATCCCTCGTTTATCTACCTTCTATCCGACAGAACTGAGCATTATACCTGTTTACTTGGAAATCTACAACACCAATCAATTGGAAGATACCGTCTGTGGCTTAAAACAAAGCTTAATCGACATGGAAACGGGAGCTGAGGTTTATGAATTCACCGTGTTTTCCAGACATTCGACTTCCAATGTGCTTCCGATTCTACGAAAAGTTGACATCAATTTGCTTCCAACAGGAAAATATGCCCTGAACTACACACTTCTTTCCCGGAGCCTTACGGAACTTTCAACGCAGCAATATATCTTTGAACGGAGCAATGATTTGGACATTCCATGGTCAGTGGAAAACATGGTAATAGATCCAGCATTTCAATCCTCAATTACAGATGATTCCGTAACGTATTACCTTGAAAGTTTAATCCCAATTGCTAAACCAGCCGAAATTAAGAACATTATTTCTGTGCTCAAATTAAAAGACCTCGAACAAGAACGTCGTCACATTCAAGCATTCTGGCTAAAAACTGCACCAAACAATGCCTATGATTCGTGGCTAAAATACAAGGAACAAATACAACTTGTTGAGCGACTTTATTCAAACAATTTTCAGGAAGGATTTGAAACCGATCGAGGTCGTGTATACCTGCAATATGGAGCACCAACTACGATTGTTGAGCGCGAAAACTCCCCAACAGAATACCCCTATGAAATTTGGCAATACAACAAAATCGGAAAATTCAGCAATAAGCGATTTGTATTTTACAATCCAGACCTCGTCAACAATGCTTACCGCTTATTGCATTCGGACATGCTCGGTGAATTAAAGAACCCATCTTGGCCACAAACGCTATCAAAACGAAACACCAACAACGGGAACATCGACAATCCAAATGAGTTTTTGCAGCAAAACTGGGGAGGAAATAGTAATGATTTTTTCAGACAATATTGATCCAAAAGAATTCTGAATCGATGAAATCATTGGCTATTGTTATTCTCAATTGGAATGGAAAACATTTTCTTGAAAAATTTCTTCCTTCTGTCTGCGAATTTTCAGGCAATGCCAAAATCATCGTTGCAGACAATGCGTCAACAGATGATTCCGTAGATTACGTCCGCAGGTATTTTCCAGGAATTCAACTCATTATCAATGAAAGTAATGGAGGTTTTGCTAAAGGATATAACGATGCGCTAAAACAAATTGATTCCGATTATTATTTACTCTTAAATAGTGACATTGAGGTAACTCCAAATTGGACCCTTCCCCTCTTAAAGACAATGGAAAATCCAGCTGTGGCTGGCTGTCAACCAAAGGTCTTGTCGTACCAGGATAAAACAATGTTCGAACATGCAGGCGCTTCAGGCGGAATGTTAGATCGCAATTATTACCCCTTTTGTCGCGGAAGAATCTTTGACAAATTTGAACATGACGAAGGACAATACGATGACGTGGCCGATGTCTTTTGGGCAACAGGTGCAGCTTTACTCATTCGCGCCGAACTCTATCACCAAGTGGGTGGACTTGACGAAGCTTTCTTTGCACACATGGAAGAAATTGATTTGTGCTGGCGAATTAAAAAATTAGGATATTCATTCAAAGTTGCTCCATCATCAACAATCTACCATGTTGGCGGGGGTACACTCCCCTATTTATCTCCGAAAAAAACTTACCTCAATTTTAGGAATAGCCTCTATATGTTGGTGAAAAATCATGACGGTTTGCTGTTTCCAAAATTAGTTCTCAGACTTAGCCTCGATGGCATCGCAGGAATTCGATTTATGCTCCGTGGTGAATGGAAACACCTCGCTAGCGTTTTCAATGCTCATATGGCCATGTACAAGCATCTGCCTGTTTTGATGAAACAACGAAAAGAAATCAAAAAGCAGTCGAAGAATTTCAATGCTTCTGGGCTTTACAAGGGCAGTATCCTATGGGCGAGGTATGTTCAGAAAGTCTCCAACTACAGTGACTTAGATCAACGGCGCTTTGACTCAAAATAATTGAGCGCCAAGCGATAGCCATCCATCCCAAAACCGAAAATACATCCTACAGCAACAGGAGAAATCATTGAGGTATGTCGAAATTCCTCACGGTTGGTAATGTTCGAAATGTGCACCTCAACCACAGGAACTTGAATGGCTGAAACACAATCCCGAAGGGCAATGCTCGTATGTGTATATCCACCAGCATTTAAAATGATCCCATCATGATCGGATGCTTGCAAGGCATTGATCAATTCTCCTTCAACATTCGACTGAAAATAAAAGATTTCGGCAGATGTAAGCGTTTTCAAGCGCTCCAAATACTCCTCAAACGATTGATTCCCGTATATTTGGGGTTCGCGTTTGCCCAGAAGATTCAAATTTGGGCCGTTAACAAGTAGAATTCGCATATCATGTCCGTTTGGGAACGCTATATTAAGGATTTTGTTTCTTTTCTGAAAATAGAAAAGGGATTGGCCGACAACTCCATTTTTGCCTATCAGAATGATGTGAGTAAGTTGCGTGACTTTTCTGAAGCGCGAAACATTCTGCCTCAGAACATTCAATATGCGCACTTGAAAGAGTTTATTGCCGAATTATACGACCTAGGACTTAGCGCAAGGTCGCAAGCACGGATCATCAGTGGCGCGAAACAATTCTTCATGTTCATGCTTATTGAAGACATCATCAAGGATGACCCCAGTGAATTGTTAGAGATGCCAAAGCTAGGACGAAAACTACCTGAAGTACTAACCATAGAGGAAATTGATCGCTTGATGCTTGCCGTTGATTTATCCAAAAATGAAGGCCACCGCAATCGCGCAATCATCGAGACTTTATACAGTTGTGGTCTGCGTGTTAGCGAACTCGTTAACCTTCGTTTTTCAGACTTGTATTTTGAAGAAGGTTTTATTCGCGTGATTGGAAAAGGAAATAAGGAGCGACTTGTGCCTGTAAGCAAGAGTGTAGAAAAAGAAATTGGCATCTACAACGACCACATTCGTCGTCATCAGAACATTCAAGCAGGAAATGAAAACGTTGTGTTTTTGAATCGCCGTGGTGCCAAGTTAACCCGAGTGATGATCTTCACCATCATCAAAGACCTTTCAGCGGCCATCGGACTCACAAAATCCATTTCTCCGCATACCTTTCGGCATTCATTTGCGACTCACATGATTGAAGGCGGAGCCAATTTAAGGGCTGTGCAAGAAATGTTGGGTCACGAATCCATTACAACGACCGAAATCTATACCCACCTAGACCAACGCTTTCTACACGACGCTATCGTGTCATTTCACCCAAGAAATAAGCATTAATTCCCAGCCTGTTGGGATGTGATTCGTTTGTTCATCACCTGAAAAAACAACGGAGGAACTAAAGAAAGCAGCATCATTCCCGGGTATCCAGTGGGCATCACCGGAGATTCATCATGATTTTCAAGCAATTGATAAGGTCTGTCGGCCTTAAAATGGTGGTCGGAATGGCGGCTTAATTCAAACAAAACCACTCGTCCAATGATGTGATTGGAATTCCATGAATGAATGCGCTTTACACTTTCGTATGTTCCATTTTCGCGTTGCTTGCGCAAAAGACCATAATGCTCAATGTAATTTACCGTTTCAAGCAAGAGGATCCCAAATACTGCAGCAGCGAAAAATCCGAGCATTGCAAAAAGTCCAAAGACCAAGTACATACTGAGCAATACTACTATTTGTGCAAGGGTGTAAGCTACCATTCGGTTTTGAAGACTGAGTTTCCCTTTCCTCATGATGGACATTCGTTGACATTCAATTTGCCAAGCTTGTGCATAACTGCCAAAATGAGAGCGAAACCAAAACACATAGATGGGTTCATTCTTACGCGCTGTTGCTGGATCGCTAGGTGTTGCCACATTGGTGTGGTGTCCGCGGTTGTGGTAAGGAAGAAAATGATTTTC
>JBILBT010000230.1:0-4981 GCA_044353545.1 Crocinitomicaceae bacterium
CGGTTTCACCAATTTGTTGCTTGCGCAAGAGGTTGATGATTTTTTTACCGAAGAAGACCGATACAATGAGTGAAGTGATTAAGGCCATTGCCGCGCGGAACGAAATGTAATCAAACAACCCAGCGCCAGGGAAATTGAATTTGTCGAGATAATCAAAAAGATAGTACAGCATTACTTATCGAATTGGTTAAAAATGTTTTTTACTGTTTGCATGTCATCGAAGGCATGTTTCACTCCGTTGATTTCTTGGTATTTCTCATGCCCTTTTCCAGCGATGAGAATAATGTCTCCTTTTTCGGCCATCGACACCGCCGTTTTAATGGCTTGCAATCGATCCGTAATGGAAAGTGTTTTTTTAAAGTGCTGACCTTCAACGCCATTCATCATTTCGGTCAGAATCGCATCTGGATTTTCTGAACGTGGATTGTCCGATGTAAGAATGACTTTGTTGCTGAGTTCACAGGCAATCGCGGCCATTTTTGGTCGTTTCTCTCGATCGCGATCTCCACCACAGCCCACAACAGTGAATACGGTTTCATTCCCGGTGCGAATATTGCCAATGGTTTTCAATACATTCTCTAGGGCATCGGGTGTATGCGCATAATCAACAATAGCTGTTACACCGGCGTTGCTCACGACATACTGAAAACGACCTTCCACAGATTCCAGCGTACTCAACGCCGTCATCACCTCAGTGGAATCTTCACCAAGCAATTGGCTCACGGCATATACCGCCAAGAGGTTGTACGCATTAAAGTCCCCAATCAATCGAGTCCATACTTCCACGCCATCGAGTTGAAGTACCAAGCCTGAAAACTGATTTTCCAACACTTTGACTTTGAAGTCAGCGGGAGATTTCAAAGCATAGCTAAAATGTCTAGCGGCGGTATTTTGGAGCATGACCATTCCATTTTTATCGTCCACATTTGTCAATGCAAAGGCTTTACTATCGAGGTGATCGAACCATGCTTTTTTCACACGAATATATTCTGCGAACGTCTTGTGGTAATCGAGGTGGTCGTGTGTGATATTCGTAAACACTGCACCTGCGAAGTGAAGACCAGTAATTCTTTGTTGGTGAATGGCGTGTGAGCTCACTTCCATAAAACAGTGGCTGCAACCGTCTTCTACCATTTCAGCCAGAAGGGCATTCAAAGAAACTGGGTCAGGTGTTGTGTGAGTTGAAGGAATTTCTCGTGCGCCAATTTTATTTACAACCGTTGAAAGCAGACCACAATGAAAACCAAGCCCCGTGTAAAGATTGAATAACAAGGTCGTCGTTGTTGTCTTTCCATTTGTACCCGTCACACCCACCAACTTGATGTGCTTTGACGGTTGATCGTAAAAATTGTTTGCGGCAATTGCCAAAGCTTCTTTTGTGCTTTCAACCACAACAACAGTTACGGTTTCTGGAGCGTTGATTTGCTCTTCAGAGAAAACAACATCACAGCCTTGTGCAATGACAGCTTCAATAAATTGATGTCCATCGGTCGCTGCGCCTCGAATGGCAAAAAACGCAGTTCCGGCAATCGCTTTTCGTGAATCAAATACAAGCGAAGTGATTGAACGTTGGCGTGAACCAATCACATCCTTCACTGCGACATGCTGTAAAATGCTATGCAATTCTCTATTCATCAGTTCAAAATCAATTCAATTACACCTCCTCGATACACTGGGCGACCAACAGGAACAGACTGCTTTGCCACCTTTCCAAATCCAACCACATGCGCGGTCATTCCCAATGATTCAATCATATAAACTGCATCACGAGCGCTCATTCCCGTTAAGTCCGGCACCAAGCCTTTGACAAATTTTCTTGAGCGAAGCACAGCTTTTGATTTTCCTCTACCTGCAAGCATCCATTCTCCTTCTCCCGCAACCGCAAAAGGCACCTTCAACATTCGGTATATGCGAGCTAGGTCATGAACATTTCCATTGAGGGCAGAGGGAACACCACCTTTTCGTTTTTTCGTTTCGTTAATTGCCTTGTGGTACTGAAGGTTAGAAGCGAATACTTTATTGGCAACGGCAGCAAAAACAGTCCCTGAAACTTTTCCTCCGTATATATTTTTAGATGGCGCTGAAATCACAACAATACATGAATAAATTGGCTTATTTGCAGGAAAATATCCGACAAAGGATGCTTGAAAATCACCTTGTCCCTTGGCACCATAGCGCTTGTCCTTGCCTGGCAATTTTGCTGTTCCTGTTTTTCCTGCAATGGTAAATTGTGAAGAAGTTAAGCGCGAGCCAGTTCCTCCTTTTTGCATAACGCCTTCCAAGCATTTTTTCAATTTGCGAAGTGTCTCGTCGGAACAGACCTGTTCAATCATCACTACAGGACTAAATGTTTTAATGACCTCAGCACCGCGGCGGATTTGGTAAACGATCTGTGGTTTCACCATCGTACCGTTGTTTGCAACAGAATTGTAGAAGGTCAGCGTTTGGAGTGGTGTTTGTCGCACCTCGTAGCCAATGGCCATGGAGGGTAAAGACAAGGGATGCCATTGGTCCGTTTCCGGCTTGTATACTGTAGGTTTCGGTTCGCCCGACAACGAAATTCCCGTTCGCTTTGTGAGTCCAAAACTCTCCAAACGTTCATAAAAACTCATTGGATTGTTTCTGTATGCGTTGGTAATCACTTTCGTAATAACATTCGATGACATTTCAAAGGCTTGTTCGATGGTGATCCATCCTGGTCCACCATGGGCATCGGTATACGTTTTCCCGGGGAATCTATATGATCCTACCGCATTCACCTTGTCATTGATGTCGATCAAGCCATCTTCCAATGCGGCCATCAAGGATGCCAATTTGAAGGTAGATCCGGGCACTTCTTTGTGACCAATGGCATAATTGTAATCTTCACGAAAAGATCCATCTTCCATTTCTGTTAGATTCGATATAGCTTTTATGAAGCCTGTTTTAACTTCCATGACAATCACACATCCACTTCGCGCACCTTCCGTTTTCAATTGGGTCAGCAATTCAGAATGCGCCACTTCTTGGATATCTTTATCAATCGATGTAACGATATCTGCTCCCTCCACAGCCTCTTTCACTACTTGACCAGTTTTCTTCCATCCAGTCGAAATCTTCTGTTCGATCTCTTCGCCCTCCTCTCCGCTGAGGTATTTATTGTACGCATCTTCAATCCCAACCTTTACTTCATCATTGCGGTAAAAGCCAAGAGTGCGGCTCATTAATTCACCATTCGGTTTTTTCCGAACGATAACCTCTACATTGTCAATAATACCTCCCTTTAAACGGCCCAAGTCAAAAATGGGCAGTTTGTTCAGCGCGTCGCGTTCTTCACCACTCGCCTTTTTATGAATCAAGAGGTATCTTGAATTTCGAGCGCGAGCACTTCGGATCATATTCTGGTATTCGCGAGCAGATTTTTCAGGATAAATTGTAGATAGACCTTTAGACAGCTCGGCAAGTTTTTCATCGAAGATATCTTGCTTTACCACAGTGGGGTCCATATAAATGTCGTAATAGCACACCGATGTCACTAAAGGCGTCAGGTTAATGTCAAGAATTTCACCTCTTCTTGGGTACCTTGGAGATTTTCGAATAGGCATTTTCTCCTCAGAGGATGCAAAGACATTTGACCGCCCCTCAAATTGAATGGAAATGGTGCGAAAAATCACGGCAATCATGAGCACAACAAATCCAGCATATACGAAATACGCACGCAAAATAACATGTCGTTTTTCACTCATTTTACATTTCCTCTTATTCGTATCACCTTAGTTTCCTGTTGTGTTTCTTTGACTCCACGAGGCTCAAGTTTATCCACCAGTCTGTAACGTCTGGTTTGTTCTTCAAGTCGTGCTTTGGCTTCCACATAATCTGAAGTCACCTCGTTCAAATGGTTTTGAGCATCATCCACATCACGTGTCAGCTGCTTGCCGTAATATCCTTTTCCAACGATAAGTAGCAGAAGGAAAATGACAAAAAAGATGTAGTTCAAATTGTTCAAAACGAATTCACGCGTTAAAAAATCCCCATTGAGGATTTGAGCAAAAGCATTCGGGCGACCTTTCGGTTTTGCCGAATCACTTTTCTTTTTCTCTTTTTTTTCAGCCTTATGTTGTTGTTCTTCGGCTGCACTTTTTTCGACGTACTCGTTCTCAGCCATTTCGTTCTGCTATTCTAAGTTTTGCACTTCTCGAGCGCGTATTTTTCTCCAACTCTAGTTCCGTTGGCACAATCGGATGTCTATTTATTTCTGTAAACGGTTTCAATACATTTCCGAAGAAATCCTTAGAAATTTCACCATCTAGAGAGCCGCGTTTCATGTAGTTTTTCACCAAGCGATCTTCCAGAGAATGGTATGACATCACCACGAGTCTTCCGCCAGGGCGAATTACCTCTGACGTTTGTTCAAGAAATTTCTCCAATGCCTCCATTTCCCGATTCACCTGGATGCGTATTGCTTGAAAAACTTGTGCGAAAAACTTGTGATCTTTAAATTTTGGAGCGCATCCAGCGAGTGCCTCCATCAACTGACCAGTTGTCTTAATCTTGCGTGAAGATCGGGCACGAAGTATTTCTCCTGCGATGCGGCGCGCATTTGGAAGCTCACCATATTTCCGGAGCAAATCAATAAGCGCTTGTTCCTCATACTCATTCACAACGTTCCATGCTGACACAGCTCCATGCTGATTCATGCGCATGTCGAGAGGGGCATCGGTACGGATTGAAAAGCCTCGAGATTCCTCATCGAACTGATGCGATGAAACGCCGAGGTCAGCGAGAATGCCATCCACCTGTTTGATGCCACTGAGGCGCAGGTGATTGGCTAAAAACTCAAAGTTTGCGGGAATGAATGTGAAATTTGGCGCTAACCAAGCATTTGCTGCCGCATCTGGATCTTGGTCAAACACCAGCAGGCGACCTTTTTCGCTCAGGTGCTTAAAAATTTCGCGAGAATGGCCTCCACCGCCAAAGGTAACATCCACATAAACACCTTCAG
>JBILBT010000231.1:0-4977 GCA_044353545.1 Crocinitomicaceae bacterium
ATTATCAGGTTTTCGTTCAAGACAACAATGGCTGCAGTACCGATACACTTAATTTGAACATTACCGAGCCAGATGCATTGATGGTTCAATTTGCCGTGACGCCTGCTTCTGGTTTAGCGTCTTTTGATGGAATGGTTCAAGCGACGATAAGTGGTGGAACCCAACCGTATGACATCACTTGGAATGATGTAAATGGACAAATGGAGGACTTAGCGGTGTACCTCAATCCAGGTTGGATCACGGCAACGATCGTCGATTCCAATGGCTGTAGCCTTGTCGACTCGGTATACGTGGGAATGTTAGCAACAACAGCATTGTCTGAAGATGATTTCTTCTTTTATCCGAACCCAGCTCATGATCACATCATGCTGCCTGCAGGAATCGAAAACCTATCGATCTTCGATGCAAAAGGTGCGCTGGTGCGAGAGGTGAAAGATCCAGCGTTGACGTATGCGCTTCAGTTGTCCTCTGGAATGTACATTCTAGAGATGAGAAAGGGAGATGCAGTCTCTAAGAATAAGTTGATCGTGAATTAGACGGATTTAAAATCCCGTTATTTAGTGAAGATGCTATAGAACCTTGAATCCAATTCTTGATCTTCGACGATTAAGATGTATGTGCCAATCTGCACGTGTTTCGTATCAATCTGAAGCGTTTCTTGGAAATCAGAGGATTCAGTGATGTGTATTTTTCCGCCCAATGAAACAAGTTGAATGGTATGCTGTCTCGTTCCATTCAATTGCATGGTTATGTACTCGGAAAAGGGATTTGGAAAAGCCTTTATTTCACTGTCATTTAGCGATTGAATTCCATTCATCGGACATTCTCCTTCCACATACGCTACGATTCCATGGTGATACATCGCTTCTGAAACGTTTTGATAGGTCACAGAATCACAACCACAAACAGGTTGGTAAATGTTGGGAATTTGGACATTCAGATCAATTAAGCTTGTATCTATGCACGGAAGAACAACCGTCGTGTCTGAAAGGCACATCGCATTGCACGCATAAGAGTTTGTGAAAAAATAGGCACTGTAATCATTTCCATCGGAACCAATCATGGAACATCCTGAAAGCATCTGGCATTCACCTCCATACGTTACCCAACCCAAAGGCATCGCACAAAAACCGAAATCAACTCCCGCAGGAATGATCATACACGTGTCTAGCTCACACGGTCCATCAGTATAGTCAATGACTCCGCCAACTGTCTGCGCGACACAAGCATTCTCATAGGTGTTGCCATCACATCCACAAACAGGCATAAATACATCTGGACACATAACGTTTGGATCGATCAGCGATGAATCCACACAATTTTGGGAGAAGGAGTATGAACAACTGAGAACGAAACCAATAAGCAATGAACGCATAAGCTAAATTTTAGGTTACTCCACAATCAAGATATAATTGTTTTTCTTGCCTTTGCCCAGCAACACATACTTGTCATTGATCAGATGTTCACTTGTCAGTTGAAAATCTTCGCCTACTTTTTCCTTATTCACAGAAATGGCATTGGCTTTCAATTCTCTGCGTGCCTCACCATTGGAGGATAAGAAATTCGTTTTCGCTCCCAGAGCATCAACGATTGACATGGAATCTCCAAAATCAGCACGCGTAACAGTCGCTTGAGGAACACCATCAAAAATCGAAAAGAAGTCCTTTTCAGATAACTTGCGCAAATCATCAGCCGTTGATTTTCCAAAAAGAATGTTCGACGCCGCTATAGCCGTTTGCAAGGCCTCATCTCCATGCACACGCGTAGTGATGTCCTCAGCAATGGCTTTTTGAAGGATGCGTAAATGCGGTGCTTCAGCGTGTTGCGTTTCCAATTCCTCAATTTGTTCTTTGGAACGCAAAGTGAAAATGCGGATATAATTGACTGAGTCAGCATCACTACTGTTCAACCAAAACTGGTAAAACTCATAAGGAGAAGTGCGCTCAGGATCTAACCAAACACTTCCGCCTTCTGTCTTTCCGAATTTTGTCCCGTCAGCTTTCTTGATCAAGGGAGTCGTTACGGCATATGCTTGACCACCAGATTTTCGGCGGATCAATTCAGTCCCAGTGACGATATTTCCCCATTGGTCCGAACCGCCCAACTGAATGATGCAGTTGTGGTGCTTGTTCAGGTGGTAATAGTCATAGCCCTGTACCAATTGGTAACTGAATTCTGTAAATGACATCCCTGTTTCCAAGCGTTTCTTCACCGAATCTTTGGCCATCATGTAGTTCACGGAAATGTGTTTTCCCACATCGCGAATGAAATCGAGGAAGCTCATGTCGCGGAACCAATCGTAGTTGTTGACCATTTCCGCGGAATTCTCTCCTGCATTGAAATCCAAGAATTTCTCCAATTGGCCTTTAACGCAAGCGACATTGTGGTTCAAGGTTTCAGCATCCAGTAAATTGCGTTCTTGGGATTTTCCAGATGGATCACCAACCATTCCTGTGGCACCACCAACGAGCGCATAAGGCTTGTGTCCCGCACGTTGAAAGTGTACCAAGGTCATGATTTGCACGAGGTGACCGACATGCAATGAATCTGCGGTAGGATCAAATCCAATGTATCCCGAGGATACTTTCTTGTTCAGCGCTTCTTCCGTTCCCGGCATCATGTCGTGGATCATGCCACGCCAGCGCAATTCTTCAATGAAATTTGAAGGCATCTTATTTCGTTAATTCTTTAAATACTTCTTCGAGTGATTTCTCTTCGGCGCGCAATGTCAGCACGAGTAAATCATTTTTCTGCGCAAATCTTGAGATTTCTTTGCGTAAATCGACATCATCCCTGGTCTCGATTAACCATCCTTCTTTCACGGATTCCACTTTTCCAACATGTGGAATTTTTGCCAACATATCTTTTGAAACACTTCCTTCAAATTCAACATATACCGTCTGTAAAGACATGGATTGCTGTAGGAAAGAGGCAGTATCATTGGCAACAATTCTTCCCTTATTGATGATCACCACACGGTCACAGATCGCTTCAACCTCCTGCATGATGTGCGTAGAAAGCATTACCGTTTTTTCTTTTCCAATTTTCTTGATCAACTCGCGAATGTCAACCAATTGATTTGGATCTAGACCAGATGTTGGTTCATCCAAGATCAATACTTGTGGATCGTGGATAATCGAAGCTGCCAAACCAACGCGTTGGCGGTATCCTTTTGATAGGGCACCAATCTTTTTGTTTTGTTCAACGTCCAATCCCACGGCATTGATCATTTCCTGAATGCGCGCTTTCAAGTTTTTCACTTTGTAAATTTTACCTACGAATTCAAGGTATTCTTTGACGTACATATCGAGGTAAAGTGGGTTGTGTTCTGGCAGATAACCAATGAGTTGTCGCGTTTGCATAGAATCTTCATTCACAGGCATTCCGCATACCTTCACATCACCCGAGCTACTTGGAATAAAGCCAGTTATGATTTTCATGGTTGTAGATTTTCCAGCACCATTTGGCCCAATGAAACCCACAATTTCTCCTGCTGCAACGTTAAAACTAATGTCCTGAACTGCAGCTTGCTCTCCGTAATACTTGAATAAGTGATTTACCTCAATCGACATTCTTCGAAATTTGAAGTACGAAGATAGTAAATGTTGGTCAGTGCTTGTTGAATGAACTTACCTTGATTTTCATTGCATTCATGTGAATAACCTTGACCTA
This sequence comes from Crocinitomicaceae bacterium, assembly GCA_044353545.1. Lineage (GTDB taxonomy): Bacteria > Bacteroidota > Bacteroidia > Flavobacteriales_D > Crocinitomicaceae > M0103. The sequence continues at coordinate 3,673 of JBILBT010000231.1, forward strand.
GCTGCAAATGAATAGCATTGGTTGACTTATTCCTTAAATTCTAAACCCTATCTTTGCCCAATGGAATCGGGAATAGTCCTAAAATCAACGGGTAAATGGTACACAGTTGAGCTGAATGATGGCTCAGTGGTGAATTGTCGTATCCGTGGGAAAATTCGCTTGGATGGCTTGAGAACCACAAATCCAATTGCAGTGGGTGATGTCGTCTTGCTGCACGATCAAATCGATGATGAAGGAAAACGCACCATTGCTGATTTTGAACCGCGCAAGAATTACATCGTACGTAAATCAACAAACCTCAGCAAGCAAATGCAGATTCTCGCGGCGAATGTCGATCGTGCCTACCTTTTAGTAACGGTGAAATCTCCAGTGACGCATCGTGCCTTTATCGATCGATTTTTAGTGGCTGCGGAGTCGTTTCGGATTCCCGTGACTCTGCTTTTCAACAAGATGGATACCTATGGCGACAAGGAGTTAAAACGGGTGGATGAATTGATTTCACTATACGAATCCATTGGTTATCCATGTGCAAAAATCTCTGCGGAGAAAAAGGAAAATGTGGATTTCTTAAGACAGGAAATTGTAGGCAATCAGGTGATGATTTCTGGACACAGTGGCGTTGGAAAAAGTACACTTGTTAATGCACTCGATGCAAACTTAGATTTGAGAACGGGAGAAATTTCTATTGCCCATCAGCAGGGACAGCATACGACAACCTTTGCTGAAATGCATAAATTGGCAACAGGAGGATACATCATCGATACTCCAGGAATTCGAGCATTTGGAATCGTTGACCTCGAAAAAGAGCATTTTTCACACTATTTCCCAGAAATGCGTCAACGGATTGGAGAATGTAAATTTCACAATTGCAAGCATTTGAATGAACCTCATTGTGCGGTGAAACAAGCAATCGAGGAGGGTGAAATTGCAGAATCACGCTATGCAACGTATGTGCAATTGATGACAGAGGACGCAGATGATGTTCACCGAAAAAATATCTACGGATGAGAATTGTCATACAACGCGTGAGTGAGGCATCCGTTCGGATTGACAAAGAAATTGTTGGTCAAATTGATGCCGGTATGATGATCCTTTTGGGTATCGAGGAGGCTGATGATCAGTCAGATGCCGATTGGCTCATACAGAAAATAATAGGCCTTCGCATTTTTAATGATGTTGAGGGAAAAATGAACAAATCATTGGCTGAAATCAATGGACGCTTTTTAGTCGTAAGTCAATTTACGCTTTTCGCTTCCACAAAAAAAGGCAATCGTCCGAGTTACATTCGCGCTGCCCGACCCGAAC
>JBILBT010000232.1:0-4952 GCA_044353545.1 Crocinitomicaceae bacterium
AATATTTAACTAACTCCTGACAAAAATCACGGGAGCTGAACCGTGTAGCATATGAAAAGTTGTTCAGAAAATTATATTCTGCCAGTTCTATATTTTCTTTTTTGGCAATATACCAATGTAACAAAAATAGTGTTGTTAAACGTTGCTGCCCATCCAAAGGGGTTAAAACACCATCTGTGCAAACATCGCCATAAACAAAATCAAGTGTTATGTTCCTGTCTTCAATTATGGCCTGAAACAAAGCATCCAAAAATCGTTCTCTAATTCTGTTTACTTCGTCATTCGTTCTTCCTTGAGCATAATCACGCTGAATGATTGGTATTTCAATTTTGGTTAATATTATCGTGTTCTCCTCAAACTCGAAGGAGCTTCCAAAAAGACTTTGAAATGTATATTCCCTTGTGTTCATAGTTTGATTTCTTTTTGAATAAATGTTAAATATGGCCCTAAAACAGTATTCATTTCGGACATATACCCGCTTCTGTCAGCATTGCCCCAAAAATGAACCTGATTGGATTCGGAAGATGTGTAATATTTGAGGAAAACGCGTCTGGTGCAAACTGGAATGTAATCGCTTGTTTTATCCATTTCAAGTATTTTATTGCGCTTAACATCAAAAGTTGAATTGTTCAATGCTGAATTATCAGATTGCTTTAATAGTGCTAAATTGGACAGTGAATGGGTGTAATCTATACTGCCATCTTCGGATAAAATGTTGATTACCCTATCGAACAAGATTGAAAATAGATCCCCTTTTAGATTTTCATTCTTTATTGCATCATCAATATCGCGGATTAATTCTTGCGCTATAATATTGTTAAAGCTTAGTAATGAATTTCTGTGCAAGCTCAACCATTCCACCCATTGTTCTCTTTTATTGAGTCCTTCTGATTGTTGTGCGTGAATATGTTCCAAACTCCAATCTTCTCGTTTGTGTTTGTCGAAGGGGAAACGTATTGTTTCATCCGATTTTTGCCTGATAGTTTCTACATTAAAAAGAAGCAATAACTTCTCGATTAAACCGTAGTCTGTTTGGTTATCATAGGCTAGATCTAAATAATCTTTCCTGAAATTAATGCTTTCGGCAATTAATGAGTCAAGCGAATTTTGAAAGGTTGATTTGGGAATATCTTTAGAATTATTAATTAGTTCTTTTAATTCATTAGAATCGGAAGCCACTAGATAACCTATTTTGTGGTAAAGGTCGATATTTTCGTACCATTCTTTCAATCGTTGGTAATAGCGAATAATTTCTTTCCAGATATCCGATTTTACTCCGCTTTTTTTAATCCTATCCACGAAATGAAAAAAAGTATAGAATTTTTCGCGTTCATCTTTTTGTTTATCTGCCATTAAATCGAAGATCAGTTCGATACGGGTTGAATAAATTCCCGGATTTTGGTTGGTGATAAAATACCACAAGTTATCGTGGTGCAGTTCTTTTTCGATAATATCCCATTCGGTAGCTATTTCCAACTGTTTTCTGTTGTCAATGCCATTGTTTCGGCTCAGAAACAATGCTTTCACAAGTTCGGCATTCGTTAAGGGAATACGCCCGATATTGAGACGGGTAAATAATGCGACAGAATCTTCTTCTTTGTCGGAATTGGTTTCATACCAAATAATCCGAATACGTTCATTGAGTTTTTTATACAAGTTGAAAGCGGCCAGTGCTTCGTCTTTTTGCGTTATAAACCAATCTGAAATAATGCGATATGCTTCAATAATGAAATACTCATCAATATTAAGCGGCTCCTTGTTTAAGCTGTCTGCACTTATTGATTCTAGGAAGAGTTTACTGCCGGTTCTAGTTTCATACTCTATTGAAAAATTGAGCTGAAAGGGCAGGTTTAACTGTTTCATATAGCGAAAAATGAGGAAGATTGTAGTCAATCTCTGCTGTCCATCAATCAGCTCATATCTTAGGTCGCTTATTTTTCTTACTGCAATTGGCTGCAAACTGTAGTTTTTGCCCTCCTCTATTTCCTGAATATCGTTGAGCAGCATTTTTACTTCCTCTTTCCAACGATAGCCACGCTGATAAGCTGGTATATAAAATTCGCCTTCGATGTTGCCGACTAATTTGGGCTCTAAATTTATGTTATTCATTACTTATTTCAATTAAATATTATGTCACATTCTAAATGTAATGAGTTTTACTAAACTTGCCTGTAAGGTCTTCGGGCTTGGCGCTTGGCTCAATTCTAACAAGAACATTTTTCCGAAGATAAAACTTAATCTTAGAAAACTAACGAGCACTTCTAAGTAAGATCTAGGCTACTGCTTGCTTACTTTTGTGTGAGGTTTTTTATTTTAACCTATTCTTCAAATCCATTCGTTCGTGTAGAATTCTCGTTATTTCAATCGATTTATCTTCCATTACTCGATAGAAATTTATGTGCTTTGATGTAATCTTTCCTTTCAAATCTGGATAAATTTCTGGATATACTTTACCGATTTGTGGTTTCTTCGCAATTGCTGAGCATGCATTAATGAGAAGTTTATAATACTTGTCTGCTTGGCTTTCAGACCAGGCATCGAAGGTGTAATTCCAAATGTCAGATAAATCTTTAACGGCATTGTTTGTCAACTTAAACTTGGCCATTTACTTTCTTTTTGCCTTTAACATTTTTAAATGTTCTTCAGGATCAAAATCTTCGGCTAAACCACTATTCACACCTTCATCAATGGCATGACGTAAAGCAATTATTTTCTGTTCTTCTTCTTCTAGAAGTCTCAATCCTGCGCGCACAACTTCGCTTGCGTTTTTATAGCGACCTTCTCTTAAAATACCTTGAATAAATTGATCAAAATAACTACCCAAAGTAATAGATGTGTTCTTACTCATGACATTGAATTTTTGTAAAAATACCAAATATTGGTATTATTTCCAAATGTATTTTGGAAATTTTTCGGGTATGGGCAATCCCATATAACGGTTTGGCGCTTGGCGAAGAAGCGGATTTCGAATCACTAAATTGTCTGCCAGCACTGAACTTGATACGAAGCACAAAACTTCATTTAAGCACTGAACCGCCAATTTCTTGCAGGTGCTGCTAGCGTTTCGTTTGCTCAATATGTGTAGATTATTAACTGTTATTCAATTCTCAGGAATCCCTAAAATGTTCTCACTGCACGAACCCTTTTTATTGTATTCTTGTTATAAGACGAGTTTGCGTATGTCGTGCCTGAATCGAAAGCCATACCCCATGCAGAATTAATATCATATTCAGTACTACTCCAATAACCACTTTGATCCATTTGAGTGGTCCCTGGAATTTGTGAAAAAGTCATTGAAACGTTAAAATAATTATTCCAAAGCATATTTAATTCTTGAATGGATGGCAAATACCAATCACTCTGACCACTGCTAGATGAATTCAAACATAAAACTGCAGCGCTACTTGTATGTCCGACTTGTGAAACAATAGAATTCGAGTTGCCTAATCCATTCCAATAACTTTGAGCAGATAAACCTATTAAGGTGTTGTCAACATTACTCCATCCAGACGCTCCACTTAAATCATTTAAATCAACCACAAGTCCGTGTTCTGCTCCTGAATTATCTTTCCATAAATGGAAAATAACTCCTCCGCCAAATACTTCACCAATGTAATGTACGAAACCTCCTACACCTGCTGGTCCTTGTGGACCCGTTGCGCCCTGTGGACCTGTTGCACCCTGTGGACCTGTTGCACCCTGAGGACCTGGCATGGAACTTCCAGAGTTTGCTGCATATAGTGCATATGGCACACTAAGTAATTGACTTGTGCCAGTTATACTGTAGCTAGTTCCACCAGAAGGGTCAGTTTCGGTTTTTACAAAATAAGGTCCGTTAACCCAGTCAATTGTAGCGAAGTTACCCGAAACAACAGTTCCTCCTCCAATTTCAATACTTACCAATCCATTTGCATTAGAAGTTGGAGTTTGGGTTTCTACATAAACGGCTGTGCCACTTGCAGAACCTTGTTGTATGCTTATCTGCATTCCTACGGTAGTAGAGGTAACCAAAGCATCAGAGCTGTTACGAATTACTGCCTGATAGCTCATTTTTTGTGGTGCTTGAGCAAACACGCTTGCAGACATTAAAATTGCCGCACAAATTGTAATTATTTTTTTCATGATTTTTTAGTTTTTGATGATTTTAAAAGATTGAAACTTCTTGTTTTCTTGGTTTACAACATTAATGAAGTAGGTAGCAGAGGGCAAGCCATTCATGTTTATTTGTGTTTGCTGAGCTGTTACTTGTCCGTTGCTTAATTGTTTACCCTGCATGTTAAATAATTGATACGACAACTTTTCGTTATTGTAATCGCTTATTTGCAAGGTTAAATTTTCCTTGGTCGGGTTGGGGAATGCAGTCAGCGAAATATTGAGCTCTGTTTCCTTAATACCAACTGTAAAAATTTCGTAGGCATGTTGCACTCCCTGAGCTACACTTCCATTACCTCCTGTGTTGGTTGTGTATACTACCTGTCCGATACTGTAAGCAACGGTTCCACCACTTCCAGTGGCATCACCACCTGATGAATTGGCAGACACTTGAGCTTGTGCAAAGCCCACCCAAAGCAGTCCTGCCATTAACATAGCTACGGGTCTTGATTTGTTTTTTGACATATTGTTTTTTTTTAATTATTCCTACTCGTCTGGCTTTTGGAAACCGCCCCGTCAAAAGTATGATTTTGCTGTTAACTCGTCACACCAATGAACGCTAACGTTTTGCAGCTTGGCGATGTGGCGGATTAAGGAAGCCTAAATTTTCGGTTAAATACTGACTTTGCAAGTACAAAACCAACTTCAAATTAAGCCCAAAACCCGCCATATTGTCAAACTGCTGTTGTGCGTTCGGTTTTTTATTTATTAATAGTTTTCGTTTCAATTAATTTATTATTTCTGCTCCATTCACTCCAAGAACCTACATAAAGTTTTGGAATTTCCAATTCAGCGTATGC
>JBILBT010000233.1:0-4949 GCA_044353545.1 Crocinitomicaceae bacterium
CCAACACTTTGGCTTTCTTGCGCGGATCACGACCAGGCTTTTTCAATTCTTTAATGATGTCCTCAAAGGTGTATTGGTCAATTTCAGGAAAATCTGTCCGAGCAATGGACTTCAAGAGCTCATCATTTCCAATCAACTCCTTTAAATCCACCTTCAATTTCTTCGCGATTTTATTCACCAAAGGATAGGTTTCAGGATGCAAGGCAGAATTGTCCAAAGGATTTTCTCCATTTCGAACGCGCAAAAATCCTGCTGCCTGCTCAAATGCTTTGTCGCCCAAGCGTTTCACCTTTTTCAGCTCTGCACGCGAAGTAAATCCGCCAATTTCCGAACGATAGGCCACGATGCTTTCCGCCAATGTGGGTCCCAGACCAGAAACATAACCCAATAAATATGGTGATGCAGTATTCAAATCCACTCCAACCGTATTCACACACGACACAACCACATCGTCCAAGGCGTGCTTGAGATCTGACTGATCGACTTCGTGCTGGTATTGTCCCACACCCACCGATTTCGGATCAATTTTTACCAATTCCGCCAAAGGGTCCATTAAGCGACGGCCGATCGAAACAGAGCCACGCACAGTTACATCGTAATCAGGAAATTCCTTTCGCGCAATGGAACTGGCCGAATAAATGGATGCTCCATCTTCGCGCACCGAATACACTTCAAGGTCTCTGTCAAAACGAATCCGCTTGATAAATGCATCTGTCTCTCTGCCCGCAGTACCATCGCCAATGGCAATGACGTCAATCTTATATGCTTGAACCAACTGTGCAACTTTCGCTTGTGCTTGTGACGATTCATTTTGAGGCGCATGGGGATAAATGGTCACGTTGGTCAACAAATCGCCTGATTCATTCAGACAAACCACTTTACACCCGGTACGAAATCCTGGATCAATAGCCAACACGCGTTTTGACCCAACTGGCGCTGCGAGTAACAACTGCCGAAGGTTAGACGAAAACACCTTTATGGCTTCAAGGTCCGCTTTTCGTTTGTACTCATTCATCAATTCATTCTCCAAGGATGGGCACATCAAACGCTTGTAAGCCTCCTTGCACGTTGCGGCAACAACAGAAGCGCAAGCATCATTTCCGCGAACAAAAAACCGTTCCAGTTGCTCAATCGCCTCTTCCGCTGCAGGTTGTGCTTTCAGCGATAAAAATCCTTCACGTTCCGCCCTGATCAAAGCCAAGAAACGGTGAGACGCACATTTATAGAGTGGTTCAGAAAAATCAAAGTAATCGCGGTATTTCGCTCCCTCAATTTCTTTCCCTTTTACCATTTTCGATTGCAATACCGCCCTACGGGCAAATAGCTGACGCACGCGCGCTCGAGCTGGCGCACTTTCGTTGATCCATTCCGCCATGATGTCCATCGCACCTTGAATGGCCGAAGCTTCATCCTCCACATCCCCTTTTACAAAACGCTCTGCCATTTGCTCGGGATCACCACCGCGCTGCGACATGATCATCTTTGCCAAAGGCTCCAAGCCCAATTTCTTGGCTTTGTCTCCGCGCGTTTGCTTCCGTTGCTTGTAGGGTAAATAAACATCTTCCAATTCAACAGAATCAAAACAAGCTAAGACCTTTTCCTTCAATTCTGGGCTTAATTTTCCTTGTTCCTCAATGGACGAAAGAATCGTTTTTTGACGTGCAATCAGTTCATCGTGCTTTTTAGCAAAATCGCGAACCGCAGCAATCTCCACCTCATCCAAAGCACCCGTCATCTCCTTGCGGTATCGGGCAATGAATGGCACCGTCGCACCCGACTCCAACAGTTGCAAGGTATTGTCGACCGACCGTTTATTGAGTCCGCTATGGTTCAGAATGAAGGTGCTTTTTTCCATGAATGAATGGTCTTTTTGAAATAAAATTGTTGTGGACAAAATCTAGTTTGCCTATCTTTTCCGACAAATTTAGCGTTTCATGAAGAATTATCTCATCGCCATTTGCGCTCTTTGCTTGATTTCTTTCACCATTCAACAAGTGATTGAACAAGGAAAGGCAAGTTATTATTCCTCCAAGTTTGAAGGCAGACGTACCTCTTCGGGCGATATCTTTCGTCAAGACAGTTTAACAGCCGCACACAAAACCTTGCCCTTTGGAACGCGTATTTTGGTGAAAAATCTCAGCAACGACTCGAGCGTTATCGTTAAAATTAACGACCGGATGAGTAAAAGTTCACCCCATATCATTGATCTATCGCTCAGGGCAGCAAAAAAGCTTAATTTTGTAAGACAAGGCATCACCACTGTGACGCTCGAAAAAATAGAACAATTATGAAAAAATACATCTTCGCATTTGCAAGTGTCTCACTTTTGATGGCTTGTGCACCAAAAGTGATTGTTGAACAAGAAGTTACACCAATAAAAGAACAAACGGAGACGAAACCTGAGGTGAAATACCTAGAAGGGAAAACGCTTTTTGATACCAACTGTGGCAAATGCCATGACCTGCCGCATCCATCGCAATACAGCAAAGCACAATGGGCGAAGATCGTCCCTCCAATGTCCAAAGAGGCCAAGCTAGACCCTACGCAGGAAAATCAAATCCTACTGTACGTGCAGTATGGCGCGATGAATTGATGCATGAAACGCCTTGATTTTCTACGAATACTCGGAGGAACAAGCGTATTAAGCTCATTCAATTTCTGATGGATATGCTAGAAAACTTAATAATTATAGATGCCTCCACAGTTCTTGCCGGACCATCAGTAGGGACCTTTTTCGCAGAATTGGGGGCAAATGTCATAAAAGTTGAAAATCCAAACATTCCCGATGTCACACGCTCTTGGAAACTGGCCAACGAAAATCAGGAATCATCCATATCTGCCTATTTTTCTTCCGTCAATTACCTAAAGAAAGAAAAATCCATAGACCTAAAAAACAGTGACGGTCATGCTGCATTCCTTGATCTAATAAAAGAAGCAGACATTCTCATTTCAAACTTTAAACACGGAGACGAAGCAAAGTTAGGCATCCAAGACGAAACCTTACACTACATCAATCCACGCTTGATCATTGGAAAAATCAATGGCTTTGGCGAGGAGAGTGACCGCGTTGCTTACGACCTTATCTTACAAGCTGAAACAGGATTTATGTCCATGAATGGCACGCCAGAAAGTGGCCCTGTGAAGATACCGGTTGCCTTGATAGATGTGCTTGCCGGACACCAACTTAAAGAAGCAATTTTACTCGCTTTACTAGAAAGAAAAACAACAGGCCAAGGCCGAACTGTCAGCGTTTCCCTTTACGATGCAGCCGTTTGCAGTTTAATGAACCAGGCCTCCAATTACCTGATGGCAGGAAAAATTCCAGAACGCCTTGGCAGTGCCCACCCCAACATTTCACCGTATGGGGAATTGTTTACTACGAAGGATGGAGACATCGTCACCTTTGCGGTGGGGAGCAATGCCCATTTCGTGAAATTGTGTCAGTTTTTACAGCTCGATGAGCTTGCCAATGACAAACGGTTTGCAGAAAACATTCACCGCGTGAAAAACCGCGAAGCGCTGAGAGAAATCATCGAAGAAAGGGTAAAACTGCGCCATACCGAAGATATTCTCCAAAAACTCATTGCAGCCAATGTTCCCGTGGCGAAGGTCAGAAATTTACAAGAAGTCTTCACCGATGAGGCCGCAAAAGCATTGATTCGAGTGGAAGAACAAGCAGGAATAAACACCAAACGAGTAAGTTCAATCGCATTCAAATGGCACTAGAAATTCGAAAACCACAGAATCATGAGTGGGACGCTTATTACGATTTGCGCTACCGTGTCTTGCGTGAACCCTTGAACCAAGTACGCGGAAGTGAGCGCAACGACGGGGATGCTACTGGAATTCACTTTGCGCTCTTCGAAGATCACATTTTAAAGGCCATTGCTCGTCTAGACCGACACGAGGACACCACGGCACAAGTACGCTTCGTCGCTGTTGAATCTACCGAACAAGGAAAAGGTTATGGCCGCCTGATTATGGAAGCGACAGAACAGCACGCCGCAGCTGACGGGAATACGAAGATGATACTTCATGCACGGGATTACGCCGTGGACTTTTACCTCCGTTTGGGCTACACCTTGATCGAACCATCACACAAGCTTTTTGGGGTGTTGCAGCACTTCCTTATGGAGAAAAGTTTGTTGTAGAATTACCAATGACGAATTACTAATGACGAATTAACTCGTGGCTTCGAGTCTGCTATCGCAACTCAGTCTACAAATTAGTAATTTTATAAAATGGCTTTCATAGAAAACAAAAAAATTGAAAAAGAGAACTACAGCGAATTCGCTTTAGATCTTGGGGAATATGTAGAATGTGAATTTCGTTCTTGTGATTTCTCAAATTCATCCTTGACTGGGATAAAGTTTGATGCCTGCACCTTTGTGGAATGCAACCTCAGTTTGGTGAAGCTTTCGGGGGCTTCTTTTCAGGATGTGACCTTCAATCGCTGCAAAATGTTTGGACTCCATTTCGAGGAATGCAATCCGTTCGGCTTGAGTTTCACCTTTAATAACTGTCAGCTCAACCACTCCTCATTTTACCAGTTGAAGATGAAGAAGCAAGTTTTTACGAAATGTAATTTAGAAGAAGTGGATTTCACCGAAAGTGATTTGATGGAGGCCAACTTTGATGAGTGCACGCTTATGGGAACGCGCTTTGAAAACACGAATTTGATCAAAGCCGACTTGAGCACTGCAGTACATTACACCATCGATCCGACCATTAACCGCATTAAAAAAGCAAAATTCGCCTTGAGCGGAATTCCAGGATTATTGACCACATTCGACATAGTCATCGATCGAAATGTGTAAATTCATCCCGTATTCATTCATTCGCAACCAAAACCTTAAACCCATACCCATGAAAAGCACATTCACATTATTGATTATCCTATTCTCCCTTTTTCAATCTCAGGCACAAACCAAAGTGTACAAAGGAAATTC
>JBILBT010000041.1:0-15352 GCA_044353545.1 Crocinitomicaceae bacterium
TCAACTTAAATTTAGCAGTTCTTAAAAAGGGGGGGCTTACTTTTGAAATCGAGACAACAGCACAAGTGAAATCAAGGCTTTCAGACTACAAAATGATTAATTTGTATTTTTATCGGACAGTAGTGATTTCTTTTGTTAGAATAGAGGTTTTCTGGGATAATTTTTAGTAATGAAAAAAGTTTTTTTTGTATATATTTGATCTAATCAACCACTTGTTGGAATGAATAGAGAAGATTTAGAAGGCCTTTTCTATTATTTTTTCTAACTAATGAGTTTGTTGTTGGTTATTCCCTTTGAAAGAATGGGATCGAGAATGCAAGGTAAAATTTCACACAACGAGCGCAAAGATTATTCTTACGGAGGCCGAGAATTCCAATTAAAAAATGAAAAAAACACAGTCGAATAACCTGAATGGAATTAATTTTCGTCTTGTAGTTCCGAATCAGACGGAGTTTTATAGCGCCTGCATGCAGATTTATCAAAATTCATTTCCTTCGAATGAGCGTCATCCGGAAGATGCCATTTTAAGGCGTATAGAAATGGGGTCAACACAAATGTACGCCGGCTCTAAAGATGGTCAAATCTTGTGTATGGCTATTTTATGGGATTTCAAGAAACAGTCAAACGTTTCACCTCTTTTTCAGATTTCGCCATTATTCCGGATCTGCCTGCTGAAAATAAATTTCCTTTTCAAGCATTTGGCTCTGCGATTTTAATTGACAATGAAAATTCAGAAGGTCAATCAACAGATATAAAGGTAAGGTACAAAGAAGTTGCTCGACTCCTCGAGTTGATTTCTGTGCGCACTCATGGTGGAACAATCAAGAGCAAATTGGATAGAACCATATTACCGAATGCAGTAACATCCTTGAATAATCGATTGCCTTGGGTGAAGCAATATTGGTCGGCGGGTTACGCAGAAATTCGAGGTGGAAGTGAATTTTTTCAAGAGTATGTCAAAGCCAAACTTAAGAACCATTTGTATGATACATTAATGGGTACAAATAGCGCTACGAAGGAAAGTTATAGGGAATTTGTGAATCCCCTAATTGAGGATCATCTTTTGACTTACATCGAAAAGGATTATTACGCAGAATATCGGAACAGGGCGGAAAAAGATGAGAATGGCAAATTAATGAATTTACATGGGCTTATTGATAAGTATTGGAACGATAATTTTTCAGCCAATATAGAGCGTTTGTATTTAGATGGAGTCGAATCCAAGGACGATATGTCTGCTGATGGATTATACACCTTGTTTGAAAAGGACATAAAGAGTATAACATCGTCTACATTGATTCAAATTATCAATGAATCTGGCTTTCAGAGCGATCGTATTGCTAATGCTATTTTAAGCGAAACTTACAAGAAATGCTCGGACATTGCGTTGAGTCGTGGCTTGCAAAATTTGACTTATATACTCGAGGAATTAGATACAGCGATTGATATCTTCTCAATGAACTATGCGAAGGAATTAAAAGTTTTAGCAGTTAAACAATCCAATGTAGTTCTTGACGATCAGAATATCATTAACCGAAATTTAACGGAAACGATAGCTCAACAATATTCCAAGATAAAAGAGGGACCAGGATGGGCTACATTCAGAAAGGAAGCATGGTACGAAACGGAGTTAACGAATTTACGAAATTTAATAAGTGCCTATTTCTCCTATCAAGCAAATGAATTCGCACTCGGAATTAAAATAGAAATCTGTGATAAGATAAGTCGCGGGAAAGCCATGCTCACGACAGCTCGAGAAAATATAGACAATGTGATAAAAAAGTTGGAAGAGCGAAAACAAAGTGAAATCTATCCAAATGCACACAAGAACCTGATTGAAAAATTCTTGTCTTTCAAAAATAACGCAACCACGACAATCATACCAGATGTTTCTCGTTTTTCTGACACCGACACTTTCGATAATTCCCGCGTGAATTGTTTCAAACGAATTTTTGAATCTGAATGCGGATTAGCTATCAATATAAGTGAAAAAGATGGTAAACCTTATTTCATTCAACAAACCTCGGATAAAACTGATGCGAATTCAAAATCGATGGAGGATCTTTTGAGAATTGTTTTTCCGGAAAATACTTCTGTGCTGAATGATATTCTTAGTGGCTCAGAATCAATTGATGAATTCACGGAAACGTTTGATTCTTTGATAGAAGAAAATTTAATGCCCCATTTATTAACTCTATTGACTCAGGGTCAATCGATAGTCAATCGACCGACGGGTTATGCAAAATATGCAGCATCTACATTAGAAGATTGGATTCAAGTGGACCCTGAAAGTTTCAATGCGATTAAAGCAAAATTCAATAAAAGAGCTTCTGTATTTTTTCCTTTAAAAAACACAATAGTTCCTCAAGAACTTTGGTTATCTCCTACGCAGTTGAGGAGTCGAATTAATGATATATATTCGGCCGAGGGGAATTATAATATATCTCATTGCAACTATCATGAAACAAATGAAGATGCCATCATTTTAATTAAGAATGTAGATGATTTATCCTTCGATAATTACATGAATTACGATAAATACAAAGTGTCGTATCGGGAATGTTTGAGTAACCAATACAATAGTTATTACCCACACATTGATGTGCGGTTTAAAAGTGCAATGGGGAATCTATTAAATGCGTTTGAAAATCAACCGTTGAGATTGGATACGATTACAAAATCCTCTGAGAACTAAAGCGTAAAATCTATTTTTTAAAACTGTCGATTTTGAAAGACCAAAAGTCAAGTAAAAAATCAAAGAAGATATCCATCTAAATTATTTTGATACTGCAAGTTACATTTAGAATTTCCTGCTATATTTGTTCAATTTCACAAAAACCTACAATGAAAATCAAAAACTACGCGCTATTTTTTTCGGTTCTCTTCCTTTTTGCTCTAAGTTCTTTTGCTCAGACACCTGAGGAAATGGTGAAAAATGATTGGCCGAATACGGTTGAAACCTTTGGGAAAAATTCGAAAACCGTGCCTTCTCATTATATTTTTGTCATTGATGTAACAGAACAAATTTTCGGCCCAGAAATCAGCAAGCAAATTAGGTCATTTGTGGATGCCTTGCCAGAAAACGACAACATCACCATCATCCAATTGGGGCCTACGGATGAGACCTTTGAAATTGTTCCGACCTGCAAGGTTACTCCCAAAATTAAAGTCGATATTTTTGAAAAGCTGAAGTTGATTGAATTTGGAAAGTCAGGTTCTGATGGTCTAAAAATGACGGATTGTGTCATTAAGGCGCTCAACGCTCCGGGTGTTTCAAAATCCATTCCCTTTGTGTTTATTTTCTCAGATTTTGAATTTTATCTGCCCGGGGACGGTTACTTTATTCCTTCCACAAGTGAATGGGGCCCGCTAAAAGCGAAATTCGAGCAAACAAAACGAAGCCTGAGTCGGGGAGAGAACCTCATCATCAATGGTTTGCGCTTGTCTAACCCCAACCAACGTAATAATTACTTCGACAAATTAAAATTTGTATTTGGAAGTATTTCTCCGACAACAGTTTCTGGATCCAATTTATTGAAAGCTCAATTCAATAATATACAAGCAGGGATTTACAGAGAACGATTGATAAATTATGTGAGCGAACAATTGAAAGTACAAAATGACAACATGCAGTTGGAAAACAATGACGGGCAGATTGTTCTGAAAGGCAGCGATACCCTAGTTTACCACAAACTTATTTTGGATAAAGCGTCGCAAGATAAAGTCAATGAAATCTTGAACAGTGAAGTCTTGTATGCCTTCTTTCCGCCAACTGCCATTGAACTTGAGGTTTCAGGGATTTTGGTAGCGGAGAAATACAAAAACGAACTTCTAGAACTTGCCGATCTTCAGATAAATAAACAAATGATTACACTGATGCAGCCAGAGGCACTTATTCCTTGGTGGCTGACTGATTTGATTTTGTTAGTGATCATAGCTATGGTTTTAAGATTTATTTGGGTCTTGATGCCAATTAAATTGCATGGTATGATCACATTCTCTTCGATGGATAATTTTAGAGCGTCTGAAAATAATTTTTTGTGTGATGGAAGAAATTCAGTTACAATTGGTGCTGTGCATCAATATCCTGAAGATAAAAAATTGTTTGGAAATGAAGAGTTCTATTTGACCTTGTCGGCTAAGAGAAAGTATTTTAAAGGAAAGTGCATTGAATTGGCCCCATTTAAAGGAGACTTAAAAAGAAAGAACAAAAATACAGTGATTCAAAGGGGCAATAAACTGTGTACGGATAAAAAAAGTTTTTGGACAGTAAATGGTATCACCATTGGTTTGCCCGGAGTAAAATAGAAAGAAAATAACGTGATAATTTTAGTATAATGGCAAATTTATTTATTGGAATGGGGGGCTCTGGTGTAAAGACACTTCGAGAGATTCAAAAAAAACAAAACGCTGATGAAGCACAAAATAATCATTTTTTATTCATAGATACGGATTCTAGAGAGTTTGTAGGCATGAATCCTGATGATTATTTGGATTTGGGAGAGGCAAATATCCTATATTTCTGGGATAGGACGAGTAGTTCTACCAGTAACTTAAGAAAAGATATGGATTCTTGGTTCGATCCGGCATGTAAGTCAATACTTACAAATGCTCCTTTGAAGGAGGGAGCATCCGCAATTCGGCCTCAAGGAAGAGCTTCAATTGCGGAAAAGAACAAAGAGTTTTTAGCAATAGTCTCAAATAAAGTGAATAATTTGGTTTCTTTGGTCAAAAAAGACAAAATTTCACAAATAGATATTTACATTGTTTTGAGTTGTGCTGGAGGCACAGGAAGTTCCATTTTTCTAGATTTATCTTACGCAATAAACAATATTATTGTTTCTAATGATATCGCCCAGAAAGGTGTTCATTATATGCCATGGGTAATTTTATACATGCCTGATGGATTCATACAATTATATGACCAACAAGAAGACTTAAAGAAAAGGTATCGTACGAATGTTTTTGCAACTTGGAAAGAAATTGATGCATGTTTAAGAGATTACTATTCAAGTGGAAAAGGTAGAACACATTTTTCAGATTGGGCAATAGGAGCTGATGCTATTAATGCACAAAACTTTTCATTTCAACCTTTTGCAAATGCTGTATTAATAGATTATCAAAACGAAAAAGGAAAGCAAATAAGTATAAAAAACAATCAATTATACAAGAATGTAGCTCAGTACTTACGTTTTATAACAGTGAGTGGCGGAAAATTCAGATCGACATTTAATCAATCAATTACGAACTCTGCAAAAGAATCTATTGATAAAAATGAAAATTGGGTAAAACAATATACTACGGCTGGATATTCAGAGATTAGAGGTGGTAGTTTTTTGTTTGATGAATACGTCCAATTAGAATTGAAAAAGGCTTTAATTAAAGGTCTGGTTGGGGCTGAGGAAAACGAAAGGTCCGTTTTAATTGAAGTTGTTGATGATATTTTGGGTAAGTATTTATTTAAAAGAATTGAGGCCGACGGTTTTAGTAATGATCGTTACAAAAATAAATCGGAAGATTCAGTACCTAATCCGCATAAAATTGTTGAAAATAGCCTTGCTAAAATATTCACTAGCTATGATAATCTTACCATCTGTGAAAATAAAGAGGAGGTACTTGATGCTGCTGATAAGATCCGTGAGCAATTTAAATCCGTTAGTGATTCGATAGGAAATAATTTTAGGGACGATTTTAAATCTGCAGAATTTCATGTAGAAAAATCTATAAAGGCCTTTTTAACTGAATTGTATAGCGAGCTTGCTGAAAAAATCATTACGCATGGAATTAAATATTCACAAAGTATACTTGACTTGTTAGACAAAGAAATTGATGAATGCTTTAATAGATACGATCGAGAATTTCAGGAATTGTCTGCAAAAAATGTTGTTGGGAGTGATGGTATAATGAATAAGGATATTTTGGCTCAAATCGAATTGTCGTATTCAAAAATAAAAAATGGTGAAGGTGCTCCCTTGATAATGGGAAAAAATGAGTGGTATAAAACGCAATTGATTGATTTCACAGATAAAATAAAGGCTTATGTTCGTTACCGGGCCGAAGAGGTCTTGCTGGAAATAAAAAGAAAAATTTGTTTCGACATAGCCTTGGGGCCTAATGGCGATATAAAGAGTCGTCAGAGAGTTCGGGAAATGGCAAATTCGTTAGATTCTAAGCTCGATATTGATATAAGTAAAGAAGATTCACGTCTCATCGAGAAATTTAGAGATTTCAAGGATGATCCATTGACAAAAATTGTTCCTGATGTTTCCAGGTATGTTGACCATTTTGGTGATTCTGGGGTAAACTTTTTTAAAAAATTGTACGAGTCAGATTGCGGATTAGTATTTAACAGTGATGTTACAGGGAATTCATTGGCACGAAGAAGAACTGATGATATTAGTCCTGATGTAAAAACGATTGAAGATTTATTGAGAATAGTAATTCAAAAGGATTTAATTACAGCTTGTCTGGATGACTCTTTGAGTGTTGAAGCCTTCATAAAGAAGTTTATTGAATTACTAGGCACTCGTTTGGAAACCCAAATTTTAAAATCTGAATTACCAAAATATGGTGAGATTTCTAGCCGAAAATTATCTAAATGGGTAGAAATTTGTCCAGAAGATTTTGAGCGTTATAAGTCAAATTTCATGGATAATGCATCACTTTTTTGTTCGATTAATACAAGTAATATAGTCGGAGAGAGTTTATGGGTATTTAGTGCTGACAATCAAAAACTTTGTGATGAAATTTTGATACATAATAAATCAAATGCATCCGTGCCGACATACGAACATGGACTCATCAATGACGATGTTGTAGCATACATTAGAATGGCATCTAATATTTCATTTGATGATTATTCAAATTATCCTCATTATCTGCAACATTATTCTAGATCTATGATGAACGCCGGTGACGTGTTCCCTCATTTAGATGTCCGTTTTAAAAATGAAATGAAAAAATATCCATCTTCTATAGAGGACAATAAGATTTTAGCAGAATATTTAAAGTCACAATCAAACAAAGTGGATGATGATCAAAATAAAAATGATGATCAATTTAAAAATATGTTTAATGTTTACGCTAAATTAGTTTTCTTATCTAATTTTTATGAGTTAATCAAGGCAAATGAAATTAGATTGTCTTATTTTGTAGATCCGGCAAAGAATGGAATTAATAATGCTATAGAAATTCCAATTCAAAAAACTATAGCATCCAATAATATTCAATTTAATTTTTATAAAGTTAAGCCATCTAATTGGCATACGGTTTCCATAATTGACGGGTTATGTACGTTTTTACAATACTCGAAAGAAACTTTACTACAAGATTTTAGAAACAGTGTTTATAATCGTGTAGAAAATAACCTTTGGAAAGATTTGACGGATTATCGTTCTTGTGTGGATGATCAAATTAGAATTATAAAAATTGTGAAATTAAAAGAGAAATCTTTATCTGCTATGATTCAGAATCAAATTGTTTCAGCAATAAACTTGTATACGCAGCATGTCAAAGAAATTATTCCCGTTGAAGAACAAGCAGCGCTGATGAAAATTATTGCGGAAGTTAAATTAGAACTTGAATCGATATAAACAATATTTGAACTAAGCCAATATTTTTAGAATAATTAGAAAGTATGAATCATACAATAACTTGGGTTGTAAATTTCTCTCATGACGGTTCATTAGGAGAAAAAATGAATTTCTTCGAAGATTCTACTTGGATTAAATATTCCAACGGATTTCAAATACTTGATCAGACATTTGATTCAGAAATAAATGAATCTGTTCCTGGTTTTTTCAACGATAAAATCAAATATAGTTTTTTAGACAGATTTTGGGCTGATGGAACTAATTTTAATTCAGAGAAATTTTGTTTAATAGTAATTGCGAATAGAGAAAACACCTTTATAGCTTCACGATTTGCCGCTGAATTTAAAAAGAGTAATGGTTTTTTAACAGATATAGGACTTCCAGCAAATAGCTTTAAGAAAAGTTATTTAATAAGTTTTTGGGAACATTCTTGGTCTAATACGGACTATGAAAAGAATATTTTTGGACTATATGAGCTATCATTGTTCCAAAATTCTACACCCATTTCATCAAGACCATTTGATTCCGTTTTTTTCTATAAAAACACGAACGAGGGCATAGGTACATTTGGCAACTATTATGAAACGAATGATGTTAATTTTCATTCGTCAAGCATTTTCCAATTGATTTCTTATCTGTCCATTGCTAAGAAAGATTCTTTAGTTAAAGACGATTTGGAAAAATGGGCGAGATCTTTCGGAGGCTTGCTCATTTACAATGATACAGAGCAAATCAACAAAATTAATGCAGAGAAAATCTCTAAATTAATTTTTGAGTCAATTGTTAAAAAAGATCAGGGGATATGGTCAATTGATTACCATACAAAAAAGTTAGATTCTCATACAAATGATTTGGATTGTAGTAAAATCTTCCAAAATGTTACTTCTACTGTATCTTCAACCCAAGAAGTTGAACCCTTGAATTTTCAAAATGCTTGGGATTGGTTTGGCTTAGAAAAGTTGAAGGAGTTTTTCGAGAAATATATTAGTGGTGTTGTTTTCAAAACAAAAGAAATTAAGTTAAATTTTGTAAAGAAGTCATACAAGGAAATTAAAAATAAAATTGACGAAAATCTTCGAAAGATGCAATCCGAGCCAGACTCTCTCGGGATTTCCTCGCCCAAACAGATTTTCAATTCATACTTTAAGCATAAACCATTTTCAATCGAATCATTGAGGGTTGGATTGGGTGAACTTATAAATCTGATAGAGGCAAAGAGAAATGGGCTTTTAAACTTTTATTCCAATGGATTTAAAATAAATGATTCGGCTTTTTTTCCGTTTGGTTTAGATGAAAAATCAAAGATTGAATTAGATGTTCTAATTCAAGAATTTAATGGAAGGGATGATTTTGCGCTTATTGAGGCTGAAAAAAAAACGCTTAACTCAATTAATGAAGCTTGTTCTACATTACCACATCCTTTATCAATACTCTCTAAAAATTTTATTTTAGGCACTTTACTGGTTATGATGGCATATGTGCCAGTAATGAGTTTTCTCGACAGTTCTTTTTTGGTTAAGATTTTAGGCTACTCGATGTTATCATTGTTGTTTATTTTTCCGGCGGTCTTAGGTTGGTATAAGTATGGGAATGCGTTGAGAAAAATAAGTTCTGAAAGATTGAAATATGAAGTACTAGTAAAGCATAATTTATCTCGCAGAGTTAATGCATATTTATTTCGAAAAATAGATGATTTTTTTGATACATATTTGAAATCATGTGCTAGTTTTCTTTCAGAAATAGAGGGTTTTCAAAAATTTCAAACTCCACAACCATCTCAGGAAATTGAGCAAAATAAAGACGAATTTATTTCTATCAAACCACTATCTAGTATAATTAATGAAATTCCAGAAGTTCTCGTATCTATCGAACCGGATGGAGAAAAACTGAAAATATCAGAATTGTTGGTTTCAGACGAAAATGTATTCAAATTTTATAAAAATATTGTTTTTGAATGCGATTTAGACTTAGAAAAGTTACTTCAGGGAGGATTAAATGAGTTGGAGAAAGGAGTCTCTAGAAACATGAATAATACAATTGAAAATTCAACTAATGTAGCAACAGTCATATTTGGCTCTAAGCTCAATCTAAAACAAGGCATTGCTCAGAGTCTTTTAGATGTTATTCCTCCTTACAACGGCACGGAAGATTTTATAAAAATTGAAGTGATCTATGCAAGTCCTTTGATAAGTGTGACGGATGAAATAAAGAATTTCCTGTCTCCTATTAATGTTTCGAATTATGCAGACTTGTCTAAGCCAGATGATAACCCAAATGAATTGTATATAGTGTCTTTTAATATTCCTAAACAAGGAGTTAAAAGTTTATTCTCATTGAATTTGAAGGATTCTTTCTATGATACAACCCAAAATTACTTTGAAAAAAACAAGAGTCGGTTAGCTATTATACTTGATTTTTCATATAGTAATATTGTTAAATATTATGGAGAAACCTTACCGGACAAATTTTTGGACAGTAAAATTAGAGATTCATCCTTAAGACATTTATTAACTTCTTTTGACGGAGGATTTGATGAAAACTTCAATAATGAGAGGGTAAAATTTTCAAAGGAATTTAAAGAATATAACATTGAAATTATTGAAAGTAAAATTAGTGAATATCTAGGATTATGAAATAATTGAATGTGAATGCGCTAAATGAAATGTATAAAAATGAAACCCGAAATGAATAGATTTTTAAAGATAAATTACTTTATTTTTATTTTAACATGTTCTGCCTTTAAATTATATTTATGAATAACACTCTATTGAATACCTTTATAGTATTACTTGCCATTCTCATCATCTGGTTCCTATTGCGCCTCCTATTCCGAAAGCTAGTAGAGCCACACAAGGCCTTTATTCATAGCCCCGGTGCAAAGAGTGAGACTGCAAAATTGGGCTATTTAGCTACGCCGAAAAAATCAAGCGGCTACGATGCGGTGCTCGTGGACGACAAAAAAACAAGCAACAAAGAGGTCGCTGAGGTTTTTGTGGTGGAAGATCAAAATACAGTAGAGTTCCGAAACATCTTGCTCATTGACAACAGTGGGAGCACAGCCGCCGAGATGGATGACTACAAAAAAGCGTTAAAAAGTTTTGTTGCTCAGCCCTTTTCCGGAGAAAAAAATTCAATTTACACCTTTTCCGATACGCTACAAAGACGCTGTGATTTTACGGATAGTCAAACGGAATTGATTACTGCAATTGACGGAATTCAACCAGCAGGGGCTACTGCACTCAATGATGCACTAATTGCCGTTGCCGATTTAATCGCGTCACAAGAATTACTTGAACAAAAGGATGGTAAATCAATTTTTTACAACATCATTCTGTTCACGGATGGCATGGACAATGTCAGCAATTACGACCCACAAGAAGCAATCAAGCGTTTGGTGGGTAAAACACTTTTTGCAGTGTGTACAAAAGAGGCTGATCTGAATCTGATGTATGAATTTGCTAAAAATCCAAGAAACGTTTTTATTATCGGTGGAACAACAGCGCAAAGTAACCTACAGAACGGAGCAGCTGCTACATTGGAAGAGGCATTATTGAAAATTCGCAGTGAAAAATTAAAAGGAAGAGGTACGGCAGCCTATGTTCAAATGAAAGACGAAGACAACCAGTTAAAAATTAAAGGGTATGTCAACGTGCTTGGTGAAATTTATCGCTGCGGTTCTCACGGAGAGGGCGCCTTCTTCGCGGGTTTGTGTGAAACGCCAGGCAGCGAGGAAACGAAAGTGCACATGGGAAATTATATCGTGCCATCACGAATAAATGAAGATTATCTCGTTGACGCAAGCGGACCGTTTGGGCTTTCAAAGACCACCTTGCCGCTTACTCCAACAGCAATGACCGCAGGTGCTTGGGTAATTTATCAATTGGAGAAACCTGCTGAAAAGCGTTCGAAACCGGAGAATGTGCTCAATGCCTTCCCGAAAGTAGCGCTACTGAGTTTATTGGTGTGGTGCCCGATTTATTTGATCTATTGGCTACTAAAATCAACACTCGAGATCAATATTTTTGGGTGGCTAGGAAAAGAGTTCGATATTACAATCACTCAAATTCTACTTTTCTTTCTTATTTGGACTATTATCAGTTCCCTTTATGTGGATACCCTTCGCAGAAAAAAAGGCTTCATGCTCTTTAACGATGCCTTGAATAGCATTGTTGGGACGGGTGGCCTTTCTAAAATTATCATCAGCCTCAGTATTGTAGGGATTGTGCTCTCTGTATTGGTCTTTTATCCCTTTTCGTACGCCGCATTTTTTGTGGCTACCTTGATTTCCTTCTCGGCAAATTTAATGCTCACCTATGGAGGTCTTAAAACGTGGTTTGTGAACATACAAGACCCGAGGTACATTCCTGATTTCAGCGGAAACGAGGGTGGAACAAAAGTTAAACTTGAATTGGATTATGAAACTGCGCAAGGGACAAGTGGTCAATTGGAACTCTATGTGCGCAGTACGAGCAATTCAACTGCATTTGCATCTCTTGAAGAGGCTGTAAGCGATGCTCAAAGTAAAAATCTCATTGATTATTTGGAGAATTGCGTCCACATCACCTCTATTGTAAACAGCTATGATTCACTCTCTGAGCTTATGATACTAGCCACACTTGGGAGTTTGAAAACAAAGGCAATCTCAACTGCGCAACCAAGCTTTCATTCGCCGTCTGAAATTTTACTTAAATCTGAAGTCAATCTAACGGATAAATTGATTGTTACACTTGCCCTATTTAAAGAGGCCGCGCAAGAAGTGATGTACACAGATGATCATAAGTATTTTGCATTTAGAACGCCGAACAAAACGGGAGATTCACCTTTTATATTTGAAAACGAATACAGGAATTATTATCTCTTTGGATATGATGATAAGAAGAACGTTTTCCAATTGGAAAAAATGGAAAATTCAGAATTAAAAAATTGGATTAAGCTATAATCATCATGGAACTAGAGGATCAATACAAAGAGGCTGCGAAAAAAGCCAAAAACAAAACTAGAGGTTTACTCATCTTAGGCTTGGGATTGTGGATGGGATTTTTGTTTTTCTTCTTAAATCAATCCCAGCGTGAGCATTCTTTAATCTTTGCGCAAGTATTGCCAACGGGCTGGGTTCCACCGCCAATGCCACTGATCGACGATACGACAGACATTGACCCGAATACCGACCCCAACATCATTGTTATCGATTCAACGGAAATCGATTCAACAGTAAACAACGGAAGTAGGTATTCCTTGACGAAGTGGGCCCCTCCTGTTCTAAGTCAGGGTGGATTGGGCTCATGTGTTTCTTGGGCGACAGCATATGCTGGGTTAACAATTGTCCGAAGAATTGAAGAAAACAATCCAACTCTTGAGCCTTATTCACCGCTCAATTTGTACGTGAGGTATAAGAAACACTTCAAGGAAAATCCTTGTGGTGACGGAGCTTGTGTGCCTTATGCATTGAACATTCTCCGTAGAAAGGGATGTTCACCGTTTAAGAACTTTAAAAATCGTTGTGATACTGAGGTTGATGAAGAAAAAGATTACCGCGATAAATTGTATTCGTTTGATGGCATCACTCCAACGAACATTAAAGGTTTGAAGAGTGCCATTTCATCCAACATGCCGGTTGTCATCGGAATTAAATGTTACAGCGGCGATAGCTGGCAAAATGCCGTATTTAATAAAGGTGTTTGGAGTGGATATTACTCAGGAGATGTGAATGGTGGACATGCCATGTGTATGATTGGATACGATGATAATAAAGGTGGAGGATCATTCCAAATCATGAACAGTTGGGGAAATGATTGGGGAGACAAGGGTTTTTTCTGGATCAAGTACAAAGACTTCCCTATACATGTGGATGAATGCTACGCATTGATTCCACGTAAGAAAAAATAAACAGTTCTCCTTTGATGAGGAAATGGAGCGTTTGTAAACGATTATTTGTTTTTCTATGAATTCAATGGTCGCTCTGGCGAACAACTGCGCGATTTGAAAAGGGCACTTTCTGGTGAAATTGAGTCCAATAAGTAATTTAAAACGCCGCCATATATTTTATCGAAGGTGTGAAAATGCAAATCTCTAGAAAAGAATTTAACGTTTTACTTTAAGGGTGAAAATGTTTCCCCGTTTAAGAAATAATACTAAATTTATCAATAAACTCTATTCTAAATACCAATCTACCATGAAATTACTGTTAGCAGTTGTTTTATTCTTAATTAATCTTCTCATTTGGGGATTTGTATGTTATATTTTTTGGGGAACACCAATGTATAGAACCCCAATAATAATTGCGTTTATTACGTTCCTGATTTGCTATTTTCTTCTGCCGAAACTCTTTTTTAAAACAGATCAACAGTTATTTTCCATGACAACCTACGATTATATTTGGGCTCAATTGAAGTGGGCGAATGGGATTGGATTTTCCGTCGGGTTCATTATTTTGGTTTTTTTTTAGCGAAAAATGAGGGGTTTAGTAGGGCTCTTCCTATGCGCTTTTTTGCTGTTATTGTCGAGTTGCGAGGAAAATAGAAATAAATTAAATGATTTTTTACATGTCCCTAAGGCATCTGAATTTTCAGTATGGTTTCAGTGGTTTATAGAATTATTTACAGCGGACGAACTGTCCAATCCAGAAAAAGTTATTTTCATTTTATTGGTCTGTGTCGCACTTGGTGCATGTGCTGCGTTATTGAATTCAAACAGGGCACTTAGGTTTTTTAAGTATCCTCCATTTGAAAATATAATTCTTCACATTTTATTACTGAAACCCGCCTTTTTGACATTTTCATTTCGCTATGTAAATCATCCGGGCTGGTCGTTAGGCATATGGCTTACAGTGAGATATATTTTTCTTATTGTAGGTTTTCTTAGTGCTTTAATAGTTCTATTTTACTTGATAACTGTTCTTTTACCAATTGCAATTTTCATTGGATTTATCCTCTTAATGCTGTTTATTATCAGTTCAATATTTGAGGGTAAGTTTTAATTAAGTAGTTATGATTTTCAATATATCCGGCTTTACACATAAAGGCACATCACGAAAAATTAATCAAGATAGGATTTTGATTAATGGCGAATTGATGGAAGATGGAGTTTTGGATGTCCAAAATCAAGTTCAATGTAGCTGTTTCGTTGCAGATGGGGTTGGAGGAAACAAGAAAGGAGAGTTTGCCTCTCAGTTTGTTTTGGAGAATCTAAAAGAGCAAATTTCTCTTGATTTCAATCAGCTTACCGAAAGGTTGAAAAAGATTAATCTCGATTTGATAGAAACGTCAAGTAAGGATGATTCAATTACAGGAACGGCAACGACATTAACAGGAATGTTCATAGATAATGACCATTTCTATGTTTGTCATTCTGGAGATTCAGAACTTTGGCTTTTGAGAAACAATATGTTCTCTAAAGTAACAACGGATCAAGTATTGGACGATTCAGCAAATAGTCCGATTACAAGTTTTTTTGGCGGAGAAGCGGATAACTTAAATTTTGATTTGAGCATTTCCTTAACAGCAAGTGAGATGAATGATTATTATTTGATTTGCTCCGATGGATTATTTAAGTCATTAGAAAGTACTGAAGTCAAAAAGGTCCTTAATGAAAATAGTAGCGTAAATGATAAGGTGCGTTACCTCCAAGAAAAATGTCTATCGAATGGCGCTCCCGATAATGTTAGCGTAATTATCATTCACAGGACAGCCGCTGAATCCATTCCAGAAGCAAATCAAATCAATCAAGAAAACAATAATAAAAACGAAAATTCTACAGGTGTT
>JBILBT010000234.1:0-4936 GCA_044353545.1 Crocinitomicaceae bacterium
GTGACGAATTTAACCTATTATCAAAGTGTTCACATTTACGGGAAAATCAAAAAACTGGACTGGGGATTTGATTTCACTCAAATTTCACGAGATGAGCCCGATTTTGTTGATCCGTGGCAATTTTCTCATTACTCGCGTGGGAGTTCAATGCGGAAAGAAGGTTTTGGGGAAGTTTTTCGTTTGCGCCGGATACAAACAGCTAAAGTACTCCTCTTAAATCCTGCACTTGATGTTCGCATCAAACAAGAAAGTATTTGGAAAGATGCACATAAATTGGATTTCATCGGAGTGAGTATTTCCAGTGCAAAGGCTTTGTATAAAATGAATACCAGAGATGTAAAGTCCTTCTTTCTTCAAAAAGACAATACGCATGATATCCGAGGTAATAGCATGTTTCAAATACTAGAATACTGTGAATCGCACAATATTCGATCGATTGGATTAATGCCTTGGTGCGATGGAAACTACACTGAGGCCATCGAAGCGATAATTCAGCATAAGGCAGTCCATGTCAGAGAGATTACCTTTTATCACCTGTCGAAACACGACTATGCCCAGCTGTACAATTGCACGCAAAATAATGTTAAACTTAAAATGAAATAGTATGAATAAAGATATCATTGCAATGAATGAACTTTTCGATTCGTTCACTCCAGAACAAGAATCTTATGCCATCGAGAATGAGTTTCCGTATGTGTATTCAAAGGCAAGTTCATTCTTGGTGATGGGTGCTGAAAAATACCGCGCGAATGATTTTTTCAAGCAGCCGCCATTAGACTTTGATGAAGAGGATATAGCCATTCTTCAAGATGGTTGTAGACAGGTTTTAGCAGGTGTTGGGATGTCAGTTGAAAACCCTTTTACTGGATTGGATGTTAGCGGATTCTCTGCACTTATGCGCATGTTTCATTTTGAATCCATCGGACGAAAGACCAAATATGGTAAGCTTTTGAACAATGAAAAAGGTGCTTTAGATTGTATAACGTTCAAACACATGGTAGACGGTCGAACATGCGAGTATTTTAATTTCTGTAAGTATCCAAAGATAGATTGAATCCCATAAGGAAAACAATAATTTATTTAAACGTTTATACACTCATAGAACAATCGAACACATTTAAAAAATATGTGACGTGAAATGGCTTATCTACTTTTGTTGCCTATGGTTTACTCGCGAATGATTCTGCGCTCCATCGTTCCGGATGAGGTCGAAACTGATAGAATGTAGTTTCCAGAAGGGATATCCAATGCAATTGATCCATTTGTAGCATATGAATTGAAATAGAGCACACGTCCATCGATCGAGAAAATGGTCAATTCGACAGGTTCAGCACCCAATCCAGAGATGTTCAATTCAGATGAAAATGGCATCGGATGAAGTTCGAACCCAACATGTTGTCCTTCATCGATTCCCAGACCACTGATGTTCACACAAGCCGAAGTGTCCGTGCATCCTTGAGGACTTGTCACAATTACAGCATAAGCGCCATTGTTCGTTGCTGTATACATCATGTCGTTGGCATTTGGAATCAACGTCAGAGCCGGACATTCTACCCATTGATACGTAGCGAAGGATTGAAGAGCAGTTATGGTGCTGTTTGTCAATGAAGTTCCCACTGATGGGAGTGGTGCTACGGTGATGTTCATGGTATAACTGCTTGTTCCACCTGAATTGCCAACAGTTAAGTTGACGGTGTAATTCCCAGGGTTGGAGAAGCAATGAATGGGTGGAGTTTGTTGTGCGGAAGTTGTTCCATCTCCAAAATCCCATGCCCATGTGGAGATGTTTCCAGTAGATTGATCGCTAAAGGTTACGCATTCACCTGGACAGATTGTGCTGATGTTGCTGATGAAATTGGCCACAGGTGGTGTTGCCCCTGGGATGGTGATGCGGACATTGTTTAATGCAATAGAAGGGTCAGTTCCCGCTCCATCGTTGTCATTGGTCCAGTTGAAACCAATGCGTAGGTTAGCGATGTTGTTACATGCCACTGGCAAGGTGATGTTTGCCGCTTGCCATAAGCCTTGGCCATTCCCACAAGTTGTCCCGCCTGTCATTGCCTGCAGTGTCGTCCATGTTGTTCCTCCATTGATGCTGTAAACGACTGAGCCGTAGTCAGTGCCAGCAGCGCCAATTCCAATCCAGTCGAAAGACAGCGTAAGGTTTGTATTGCCAATTGTTGAAATGTTTGTATTGTAAACAGTACGTTTATTTGTTGTCGATGCGAAAAATCCAAGTCCTCCGTCGCCTGCATTGTAAGTTGAGCCTGAGCCAATACACCACGTTCCTTGGCAGCCGATATGAAGAGTTTTATTTCCATTTGTTGCAACCCCACATTGTCCAGCAGCAACTCCTCCTTCAGCATCAGTGATATACCACATGTTGGCATCGAGATCATTCACTCCGGTGGATTGATTCAATGTCCAAAGAGCTGGATTCTCAAAGTCATCTGACCAAATTGTTGTTTGCGCAAATGAGCAAGTTCCGGTCAATAGAAATGCAAATAGTAGTGTTTTCATAGTGAATAGTTTAGCGAAACGAATGTACAGTAATTTTTTGATTGTTCCTTTTCGCTTTGGTATAAATATTAATTGAATTTCACTTTATATCTGTTTACCTAAATCTTTCAGTCGCCGAACATGAGATTTCAATGCACTTGCAAAACTTGGTTTTACGTTGTAAGGTAAATTGTATTTTTCAGTCAATTCGTGCACAATAGGAGCAATATTCTGAAAGTGAATGTGACTGATTTGTTGAAATAGATGGTGCTCAATTTGGAAGTTAAGTCCCCCAGCATACCAATTCAATAAGGCATTGTTTTGTGCAAAATCGGATGTGGTATGTAGCTGGTGTACCGTCCATTCCATGTGAATTACACCATGTGAATCGGGTAGGGGTTGTTCCGCTCCTTCCACAACATGCGCCATTTGAAAGATGGTGCTCATAATCATTCCAGCGGTAAAATGCATCACGACAAACCCAAGGAGTATTTGCCACCAGGAATAATCCGTGAGCCAGAGTGGCAATCCAATGAAAAGGCAGAGATAGATTGTTTTTATGCCAATCAATTTCGCCCATTCTATCTTGGTGTCTATGTGCTGTTGCTTGGTGTGTCCTTCTTTGGTGAATTTTCGTAATTGTGGAAAGTCACCGATGAGTTTGGATAAGGTCATTAACCCATAAAAGAAAAAGGTATATATGTACTGATACTTGTGATATGATTTCAGTGGTGCATGATCACTCAAACGGATGACAGCTTTGGTTTGTATGTCTTGATCGTAGCCGTAAATATTGGTGAATCTGTGATGGAGAAAGTTGTGTTGAATTTTCCAATTGACAGCGTTACTTCCCAGAATAACAATGGTGGATGTTGCCAACTTATTGATCCATGGAACATCCGAAAAAGAACCGTGGGCACCGTCATGCATGACAGACATCCCAATTCCTGCTTCACCGATACCCATAACGACAGAAAGAAGTAGTGCCCACCAGAGCGACAAAGACATGCTTATGATCAACGCAAATGCGCCGATATAAATCGCGAGCATGATCAGGGCTTTAAGATACAAGGCAGTGTTGCCCCGCATGGAAATCTTCCTTTCCTTAAAATAGGAATTCACTCGTTGATTTAGTTCTTCTGTAAACGCTTGGTGGTTTGCGTTGTCGCTTTTGAATTGTACTATTTTCATATGTAAAAGAGTTCCTTACAAAATGAATGAATCTAGCCAGATTTTACAGTGACAAAAAGCGGTAAAAAGTATGATTTTTCTTTGATTTTAAAGGGCTTTTTTGTTTGCGTGTGAACAATGTGATTTATAAGCGCAAAAAAAAGCCCCGATCCGAAGAAGGGGGCTTTTGAATATGTTGTTGACTATAACTTAAAGACCATTCGCAGCTTTACGATTTGTTAAATCTAGAAACAGTTCTCTGTAGGATTCTTTTAGCTTTTTATCGCGGTTTGACAAGTCAATTGTAGCCAATTTGCTAATGATTTCGTCACCTGCGGCTGTGTTTCTCAACGCAAAATAGCACTCCAACAAATTGAAGTAAATGGCAACGGTAACGTCTTTGTCAATGCGTGCTTTCTTGTCGAAAAGGTTTGATTCACTTAGAGCAGCGTTATATTTAGCTACCGCAGCATTGAGTTTTTGAATGGCAAGCGTTTCGTTCGCAATCAATGATTTCAAACCAGCGTTAGCATCGTTGTAAGCTTCCATGATGTCATTGTGAGATTCATTTTTCGACTTTACGAAGTCCAAAGAACTCGTGCGGCTTGTCACGGCATATCCAATGCGATCATTTACCAAAAGGTTGATTGTGGTAAGGTTTTCTTTCAAAATCTTATCTTCCATTGTTTTAATAAGAACCGAATAATCGGAAGACGGTGCTGTTTTGCTCGCTGTTGATTTGTAGGTTTTGTACTCAATGAACGATTCAGGAGAAACGAAGAAAAGTTCTTGGCCATTTCCATTTGAAACTCGTGCAGTCATTGGATGACGGTAAGTGAATTCAATATGATAATAAGTAACATCTCTTGTTGTAGAAACACCATTTGCAACGGTTGCTTCTTTTTTAACTTCTGATTTAATTTGAGGTTGTGTATAATCAAAACCTTGAAGGCTCACGGTGTATACCATTGCGTTGTTGGTTGTTTTCGCATAACCATCAATTTTCAAATGCGCCGATGCCAAAGCATTGTAATCGTAGTTGGTTTTCATCAATGGCATTGAGATTGTTTTGCGGTAAGGCTGAGGAACATAATCTTTCACCGGTTTGTTGTTTTCGTTCAACACCTGCTTTTCAATAATTTTCGAAGCCAAACCTTTTTCATTCCAAGCCGCCATTTCACGTTCAAACTTTTCATCAGCTGCCTTAACTTTGTTTGGATATTCAGCTGTTTCACGCTGAAAATCAGCTTCTGCTTGTGCTTTGTCT
>JBILBT010000042.1:0-15333 GCA_044353545.1 Crocinitomicaceae bacterium
ATAAGTAAGCAGTTGAAGAGGTATTTGAAAAAACGCATGGCATTGTTTGTGGCCGAAAGATACGACAAAAAGAAAACCCCGAACAGTGCCGGGGTTCATTTCTTAGTTGTTTATTCGTTTCACCTTAAACTCAGTACGCCTATTTTGTTGGTGCATTTCATCGCTGCAATTCACATCGTTTGTGCAACGATTGACAGGTATTGTTTCGCCGTAGCCATGATAGGTCAGTCGCGCCGAATCAATGCCTTTTGAAATTAAATACTGCACGGCAGCATACGCGCGCTTGTCCGAAAGCACGGTATTGTATTGGTCGCTTCCACGTGCATCGGTATGTGAGCCCATTTCGATATCTAGTTTAGGGTTGTCGATGAGCAATTGCACCAATTTATCCAGCTCCTTTGCAGCATCTGGACGAATTTCCCATTTGTCGAAATCGTAATAAATATTCTCCAATACAATCGGTTTGTCGATGACAATTGGCTCAACTTCATAGTTTGCGTAAAAGTCTTCGGAGTATTTGAGACCTAGTGTGCTGATTTTGTCCGTGCGTGAGAAGCAGCCTTGTTTTGTGCAGTATAAATCGTATTCCATTTCAGGCTGTAGTTTGAGTTTGAAGTTGCCATTGGCATCGCTCATTACCGTTTCAATTTCACCCGTTTTTACATTGGTAATTTCAACGATTACTCCTTCAACTGGATTGATGGTTCCTTTAAAGCGTGCGGTTCCAATGAGGTTAAACTTAGGTGGATGTTTTTCAAAGGCAAACATTTGATCTGTTTCGGTGCGTGAAGAGGAAACAAATCCAGAATGGTTGTTGCGATTGAGTGAAAAGCCGAAGTCGTCCTTGGGTGAATTGAGCGGATAATTCAAGTTCTCAGGTTGCATCCAGCGCTTGCCGTTGAAATAGGTGATGAATACATCGAGTCCACCCATGGAATTGTGTGCGTCTGAAGAAAAGTACAGGGCGCCATCGTTGTGAATGAAAGGAAACATTTCATTTCCTGAGGTATTGAGTGTTCGCCCAAGATTGATAGGGGTTGACCAAACACCATCTTCCAATTGGCTCGCATAGAGATCTGTGCCTCCTTCGCCACCGGGCATGTCTGAAATGAAATAGAGGGTTTTATTGTCGGCCGATAAGGTGGGATGTCCACACGAAAAATCATCGCTATTGTAAGGGAACTCAACCAGATTTTTCCATTCTCCATCAATCAATGTGGCTTGAAAAATTTTCAGGTTGTTTTCATTTTCCGCATTCAACTCCATGCGTCGCTTGAGGTAGTTGCTTCGTGTGAAGTACACCGTTTTTCCATCTGCGGTGAAGGTGGCTGGGCCCTCATGGAACCTTCCATTGATGTCGCCTTTTAATAGTTCTGGTGACATCCAGTTTCCGTTGACATCTTTGTTCATTGCGTACAAATCAAGGTAGGAATTGCCGGTCCATGCGGCTATTTTTCTACCGAAAAAGACTTTTTTATCTGCGGTGAATACAACTCCGTTTTGATATTCTATGATGCTGAAGGCATTGATAAATTCATCATTTTGAATGGGTTTCAAGGTAAAAAGAGTGGTGTCTCGGTAGCGCTGGACCAATGAGTTGCAGGCGGTAAGCATCATCTTTGCGACGGCATCTTTGGGATGGGTGAGGAGGTATTCACGGAGATAAACAGCAGCAATGGCATGTTTTCCATTGGCCATAAGTACTTTGCTGTAATTGAAAAGCACGCCTGGTTGTCTGTTGCCATTGTCTATATTCCTTGAATACAAGGCCTCCGCAGAGTCTATTTTCCCCACCTTGAAGTAGGAGTCGGCCAATTTTAATTCAACTTCGGGGTCAAAACCCTTTCTGTACGCTTTTTCAAAGTGATGAATGGCATCTGCATAGGCCAAATTGTTGTAGGAAACATCCCCTTTTTGCACGTGATAATTCATGCATGAGCCAGCAAATAGTAGGGTGAAGATCCCAATGCTGATGTAGAATAATGTGGTTTTCATGGTGTTGAATTTTAAAAATATCGGGGTGTTTTCACTTTTACAAGGTTCTTCCCAAAGTCGTATCCAATCATGATTTCATGTGAACCACTGGAATATTTTCGGAGGGTTGAAAAGGTGAAGTCATAGGCGTAACCCACTCGGAAATGGACATTGGTTTGGTATTCGACAATCACAGCCAAGGCGTCCCCTGTTCGATACGATAAACTCAACCAAAGCATGTCTTTGTACACCCCGCTCATATTTAAATCCGCTTCTATGGGAGCATTATTCACGTATTTCAGCAAAATGGATGGACGAAGTTTAACATCCTTTGCGACAGAAAAAATGTAGCCCGCGGTAAAGAGAAAGTGTCTACGGAGAAAGGTGGTTTCATGGATGTCGAAGTTGAAACTTTGACCTTTTTGAAAGGCTACGAGTGTGGGAATGGAAATACCTGCGTAGTATTTTTTTGCATAATAATAAGCCCCAACTCCAACCCGAGGAATGACACGTCCGCTAAGGTTGTTATTGAATACATTGTCTTGATCCCAAATCGTGAGCTGGGTGAGGTCGGCACTGAATTGTGAAAGTCCTCCGCTGATACCCAAGGCAATCTTCGAATTAGCACCTGTTTTAATCTGGTAGGCGTAATTGACCATTGCGGTATTTTGTTTAGTGACCCCGATGCGGTCGTGCATCATGATGACACCAAGTCCCATGTTTTTTGAGATGATGCGGCCATCAGCAGCAGCAACCACGGTTTGTGGTGCGCCTTCAAGACCGATCCACTGGTTGCGGTAGGTGAGGGTGGATGTCCAATAATCGTGTGAACCCGCATAGGCAGGATTCAAGAATAGGCCATTGAACATGTACTGACTGAGCATGGGGTCCTGTTGTCCATGGGCGGCTAGGACAATCCCTAGCGCGCCAATGATGAGACTAATTTTTTTCATGTTTTTTCTATTTTGTTATTCGATAATCAATGAGAACGGCGCATGTCAACATAGCCGGACAAGGATTTTTCTTCTCCTCCTTTGGTTACGGTGAGGATCACGAAGTACGTGCCATCTGGCAAAACTTCTCCAGTCTTATTTACACCATGCCATTCATTTTCATAATTGGTTTTTTCATAGACAATGTTTCCCCATCTGTTGTACACCATGAAATGGTTTTCAGGGTAGGCATCGAGTCCATGAATCACAAAGAATTCATTGTCGGAATCACCATTGGGCGAGAAACCATTTGGCATCTCAAGGATACTTGGTGCTGAAAGCCGAATTGTTCCGTAAACGGCACAGCCATTTTCATCCGTAACAATGACGGAATAAACTCCTGCGTTCAGGTCGTGAATACTTATCGTAGTTTCTCCGTTCGACCAAAGGAATGCATAAGGCGAGGTCCCTCCATTTACCGTAGCGGCTATACTGCCATCATTTCCACCGGTTGAACTTACATTGTATCCTCCCGTAAACATGGGGCTACCGAGGTGTAAAGTCATGGAATCTGGTTGGGTGATGCTCGCAGAGACAATGGCTTGACACCCATAAATGTCGGTAATCAATACACTATAATCTCCTGCGGCAAGGCTGTCGTTGATGGCGCCAGTACTTCCGTCAGACCATTCGAAAATGAAGGGGCCACTTCCTGTGCGCAAGAATACATTGATTTCACCATTGTTATCCCCGAAACATGAGGCATTGTTAATGACGGAATACGCATTGAGGTTGTTTAAACTTTGAATCGTGTCTTCAAAATAAACGCTACAGCCGTTCATGTCTGTAACTTCTAATGCATAAATGCCATGTGGTACATCGATGAGATTCATTGTTGCACTGCCATCTGACCAATTATAGTTGTAGGGGGCAGTTCCTCCTGTTACCTCAACGAGAATGGCTCCATTCGGCGCGTTACATGCTGCGTCTTCAACACTCGCTGCCAAGATTAGGGTGTCTGGTTCTGAGAGCGTGGTTTCAAAGTTGATCACACATCCATTGGCATCGGTAATGATTGTTGAATAGGCACCCGCAATGAGTTCATTCGGATTATTTACTGTCGATCCATTGCTCCAGTTGTAGGTGTATGGATCTGTTCCGCCAAAAACACTTAGTTCGATGGACCCATTGCTTCCTGCTGCACAGAGTATCTGTTCTTCGCTTGATTCAAGTGTCAATGGATCCGGTTGGCTCACCATGATGCTCGTGTCACGCGAACATCCGTGGACATCTGTAATTTCGACATTATAGGTTCCCACCGCTATGCCGAAGAGGTCCTCTTGTGTCCAGGTATTGTTCCATTGGTAGGTATAAGGAGGTGTCCCATTAAAAGGAATGATGTCAATAACGGCATCACTCAATCCATAACAACTCACTTGAGTCACACTAACATCCATCGCTGGAATTTCATACACGGTAACATCTACTGCACAAGTCGACGTATTTCCATGGATGTCGGTGGCCATGAACACATCTGTAGTCGTTCCTACAGGATAAATACTTCCTCCAAGTGTTCCAGAAATTTGCATGATCGATTGAAGACCGCAGTTGTCAATGGCTGTTGGAAAGGCATACGAGATGATTGGGTCACATGATGTCACACTCTGTGGACAGCTAATGATGGGTGCTTGATTGTCGGTCACGGTCACGCTAAACGAACAGGTGCTGTAATTGCCACTTCCATCCGTCGCGGTATAAACAACGGTTGTTGTACCGATAGGGAATATGCTTCCAGATGGAATATTGGTAGTCATTGTTGCCCCGCAATTGTCACTAAATCCGGGTGCTGTCCAAGTGACTTGGGTGTCGCATTGACCGCTAACACTGTTCACGAGAATATCGTTTGGACAATTTGTGATGAAGGGTGCTTGATTATCGGTGACTTGAACACTGAACGAACACGTTACTGCATTACCGGCAATATCTGTGGCCGTCCAAAGAACGTTTGTGGTGCCAGGGTTGAAAATTACTCCGATTAAACTTGTGCCTGTTCCTGAAGTTGCTCCCGACAGGGTGTAGGTCAATTGACTCACGGTGCAATTGTCAGTAGCAATGGCATTCCACGATACAGAAGTATTGGTGTAGGTACACACGCCCTGATTTCCTGGAATTACTTGCGAATTAAGTGCAGAACAGTTCGTAATGCTTGGGTATTGCATGTCGCGCACAAGCACTTGGAAGCTGCAAGTTGCAAAATTGCCACTGGCGTCAGTTGCGGTCCAAACTACTGTCGTTGATCCAAGATTGAAATTCACATTTTGCAATGAAGTTCCCGTTCCTGTGCTTGCGCCACTCATGGTATAGGTGATGCTGGCTACGGAGCAATTGTCCGACGCATTGGCATCCCAACCTGAACCTTGAACGGTGTAGTTGCATTCGCCGGCATCGATGTCCACTTGTTGGTTGCCTACTGGACCGCAATCTGTGAAGATAGGTGCTTGTGTATCGACAACATTCACTTGGAACGAACACGATGAGGTGTTTCCACTTCCGTCCGTTGCGAGCCAAGAAACGATCGTGGTTCCAAGGTTGAATTGAACACCAGAAAGTGAGGTTCCTGTGCCTGTTGTGGCACCCGATAGTGTGTAATTCAAGGAATACATGCTGCAGTTGTCGCTCACGGTTGGGTTCCATCCTGTGCCACTTTTCGTGTAGGTGCACAATCCAGCATTGACATTGACAGTTGGTGTTGTGGAGGGTCCGCAAGTAAGGATGATTGGATTCTGTGTATCTGTGACGGTCACGTTGAATGAACACGTACTTGTGTTTCCTGCAAAATCAGTTGCTGTCCATAGGACTTGAGTCGTTCCGCTGTTGAATACTTGACCATTGAGCGATGTACCCGTTCCCGTCGTGGCGCCACTTAAGGTGTAAGAAACTGAAACGGTTCCCGCACACAAATCACTTGCGCTCGCATTCCATGCGTTACTTGTTTGCGAATAGGTGCACGTTCCTGTATTGGATGGGACAGTAAACGGTCCTCCTGTCTCACAGCTTATGGATGGTGCTTGGTTGTCGATCACATTCACTTGAAACTGGCAGGTGTTCGCATTGCCGGCAATATCCGTTACGGTCCAAAGCACGGTGGTAAATCCAAGGTTGAAAGACACATTGTTTAATGTACCAACACCGCTGCCGATTGTTGCGCCACTCATGGTGTAATTCGCTGTCAACACGCCCCCACAATTGTCGGTGGCTGTTGGATTCCAGCTGATGCCGTTCACCGTGTAACTGCAGTTTCCGGGGTTGGTGTTCACGGAAACAATTCCACTGCCACCACAAGATGAAATGACTGGTGCTGTTTCATCGGTCACAGAAACCGTGTATGAACAAGAGGATGAATTACCCGAAGCGTCGATGGCTGTCCATGTCACGGTCGTAATGCCTTTATTGAATTGTACATTATTTAAGGTGCTCAATCCACTCGCGGTGCTTGCACCAGTAAGCTCTGCAGTCAAGGTCGATAGCTGACAATTGTCTGTCGCTGTGGCGTTCCATCCGTCACCGATCTGTGTATAGATGCAAGATGTAGGAGATGTTGAACCTGTTTGGTTGCCCGGACAAAGAAGAACTGGGTTTGTGCCATCAATTTGTATGTCAATTGTTGCACTTGCATGAGAAATACAGCCAATCTGATCCGTAACAGTTACTTGATAATTTCCAGCGATTAGAGAAGAAAGGTTTTGATTGTTTGAGTTGAATGAAGCTGGGCCTGTCCATAAAAATTGATAAGGGATACTTCCACCAACAACATTTAAAAGAATCGAACCATCAGAACCACCTAAACAGCTTACTGCAGTATTTTGAATCGCGCTTGTTGTAATGGCACCCTGGACAGTTATCGTAAATGTGTAGTAACAAAAATTCAATCCTTCGGGAATTGCAAAATAGGTTTGCGTTCCAAGGATGGCTGGAAAGGGGTTGTTCTCCGTATATTCAATCGAAGAAGGAGTAACATTGTTGGTGTTGTAAAAATGTATTCCTAGTGGAAAATACGGTACGATTGAATCAATTGGAAGAGTCGAACCTGTATAATTGCAGAATACATAATCCCGCAAATTTACGGCAGAACCACAGTTAGAAAGCAGGTAGGATGTTGCATCAATGTTCACTAGAAGTGGATCTGAAATAGGTTCGTTGGCGCAAAGACCAGATGATTGATACCCTTGAATGAACGGCATATTGAAACCTGATCCAGAAACTGCACCTATCCCTTCAATGCTTCCACTATTCAGCAATACATTGGGGGGACAATCTGGGTTTGACAGGATGTTGCAATCGGAAGTTACCTGCAAATGGAAAGTGAGCGTTGCGAGAACTGAATCTGGGAATCCAGGGATGATTGGCAAGGTGCCAAAATCCCAAATGATTGAACCCGTTGGACCGGCCAAAGGATCAAAATACGCATTGTTTGGGAGTGGTAACGGTAAAAAGTTAATCGCCGTGCTAATGCTCCCAGGCACAAAGGATGTGGTGTAAGGAATGGGTTGGATAATTACCGTATTGTTCACCGCCTCGGTACCGAGATTGGTGATTTGAACGGAGTACTCAATGTCTTGTCCCGGTTGAACCGTATATGGACCTGAACCTGCTGGTAATCCATTGATGTATTGAGCAGAAACAATGGCGTCAACATCAGGGACATAGGCATCAACAGCCATCGCTATGCAAAATATGATGTAGGTATCCTGGTTTGACCCATATTGA
Organism: Crocinitomicaceae bacterium; assembly: GCA_044353545.1. Lineage (GTDB taxonomy): Bacteria > Bacteroidota > Bacteroidia > Flavobacteriales_D > Crocinitomicaceae > M0103. The sequence goes on from JBILBT010000042.1 coordinate 7,674, forward strand.
AAGCGCGTGGATGTTTGATTGTTTGTTATGACGCTGTTACCAGTATTGGGTATGTCAAACATGGCAATATCCACTCCCGTATTGTTTTGCAGGTTTGGATTCCGATTGTTTCCTCCTGTATTGACAGAACCATTGAAAAAGTTCGTGACCGCATTTCCGTTATGATTTAGACTGACCCAAGCATTATCTTGCCAATTTCTAATTTTGAAGAAATCTCCACTTATTCCTACATCTCCCTCACCAGCCATCATGCCTACCTTCATTTTTACATTGCCATTTTGAACCGTTGTAAATCCATTGATCGGTAATTCATAATTTAATGTTGAATTTCCTGTAACATAGGCATGCCCATCAAAAACAGTAACATCGCGCCAATTCATTAATGAATTTTCGTATATCACAATCATGCCCCAACCGCCATAAAATCCAGTTGAACCTCCATCTCCCTCTATCATAGCTAGATCGGCTAAGGTGTATTCTCCCTGGCCCGTTTGTGTCACATAGTTGGTTACTTCAACATATGCAGAATACATGTTTCCATTGATTCCATTGGGATAGTAAATGTTTCCTGCATTGGCTTCAAATTCTGTGTATCCAAGTTGACCAGGTCCTTTGAGCTTAACTTTTCTCTTGTTAAAATTTACTGTAGTGCCATTTTTTGTCACGGCAAAAGTCTCGGGACTCGTACTTCCATTGCTTGCCCGTCCGGTCCAATATAAGCCAGCGTAAATGATGTGGGAACATGCCGGAATTGCGCCATTTTCGCTTGAAAAATTTAAGGTCGCAGATGAGGAATTTAGTGTGCTTGGATCAGTATCCACATCCACATATTTCATCACATTGTTGCTGTTGTTGGTGTTCGCATCATAATTTTGGAGGGTGAGATTTGTATTTCCAATCATGGTATAATCCCCGCGAATATTGTAAATCAATTTTGAGGGATTCGATAGTGAACTTCGCTGTGTAAACGTTTTTATGACTTGTCCATTCGTCCAAGTAATGGACAAGAAGAAAAGGAAAAGAGACGCAAGGAATTTATTCTTGTGAATAAGATAAGTTGATTTCATAACGTGAAGTTTAATGGATGGAACCTGCTGTGTATACTAGTGTTGGATGTTCTGTATGTTCTCCTGTGATTGTGCTTTTTATTCGAGATTGTTCGCACGATAAAGGCATTGGATCATTTGGACAGAGAATGCAAGAACATGAAAAATAGATGTATTGAAGCTGAGTAAATGCTCCCATTTCATTCAGATTGAGAAGAAAAGAAAGTTCAGTTTCACTCGTGATTTTTACGATGATTATCTTAATCTCAGCATAATTGACGTCATTTTCATAGAGCATTGATAGGGAGTTCATGTCTGTGATGACTCGTGTTGGGGGATTCGTATCGTCGGTGAGTTGACGTACGCCATTGCTCAGGTAAATTGAACTTTCAAGTCCATGGCTTAATTGTTTCAATTCCAGTTCCTTTGCCGGATTGTTTAACTGGGTTATCCAATCATCAAATTGATAAATCGCTAAAGAAGATTGTTGCGTCAATTGCGTTTGTGACCAGCCGGTGATGAGAAATGAAACGAACCCTACCAGCAGAAGAATTCGATTCTTTAAGAACGGGATAAACTTTTCCATAAGAAGAGTATTAGAGCCAAAGGCTCGGTGAATAAAATGCGAATGAGGAACGTGGATTTGCGTTGGAAACGGGATGTTTCTTCACGGAGAGTGGTTTCACGATCTCATGATGCAAAGCTATTTTGAAGTGTTTAGGTAAAAACTGATGAATGTCAGCAATAAAAATGTAATTCACTTTATTTCGAATTTTAACCTGAGATGGGACGGCAGTTTCACTTCTTTTGAACATTTTTGTGTGATGAAAATACTATACATACATGGCCTTGGCAGTTCGCCGAAGCCCGAAAAGATGGCCTTGATGAAGTCCCATGGGGAGGTGGTGGCCTTGCACCTTGATTATACCACCTGTACAAATGCCTTTCAGGTGCTGAGTAAAACCATTCTAAAGGAACAAATTACCGCCATCGTTGGAAGCAGCATGGGTGGCTTGTTGGGCTTTTGGTTGGCCGAGGAACACGCTTTGCCTTGTCTGCTTTTCAACCCTGCCATTTCGAAGGAATACACCGATTATTCTTTGGGCATTGAAAAACAGGCTTTGGGGAACTGTCCCCAGCGCTTCGTGGTCTTGGGACAGCAAGATGAGGTCGTCGATCCACAGGCGACATTTGATTATTTAACGAAAAATACGCCGAGCAGCACGGAGCAACGACTCCTATGGTGCAGTACCTTGGAACATCAGATTCCAGACGATTTCTTTGGAGAGATGCTCAAGGATTGGACACTTTTCTTGCGCCGATAGCCGGACCGTTTTCGGAAAAGGTCAATATTGAAGTCACGATTTTCAGCAATTTCCAGATTTAAATTAAAAAAATCCCGGTTTGTATTTGCACACGTCCAAAAAGTGATTACTTTTGTCTCCGCTTTTAACGTTAAGCATTACACAATTTTGAATTCAGCTGATGCTGAAGATCGCAAGATTAAAAAATTGGTTTGGTAGTTCAGTTGGTTAGAATACATGCCTGTCACGCATGGGGTCGCGGGTTCGAGTCCCGTCCAGACCGCAAACGTTAAAAGTGTAAAACCCTGTAACTCAATGAGTTACAGGGTTTTTTATTTCTTTAAATGTCGTCTATAAAACAAAATGTAAAACATTTTATAGATTCAGATTTGAAATTTCACCATACCACCCTGGTAAACGAAACTTGGTGAAGAATCCCGTTGAGGCAGGTGCAAGGATGAAATCCTTTACTTTTCAAACGAGAATAGCTGTCTTTTGAATCTGAACCAAAACACCTTAATTTAATAAAAGCTTTAAATCAACTTTTAGATCAAGCCAATGACGACTGTAGCCAATCGTTAACCTACTGGATTTTGTAATGTTTCATAATGATCATTTTATCCAACTCAGAATACTCAGTAACACGAGAATACCTTTCGTAAAAAATACTTGATGGGTATTTGTATGAGTCATTACAAAATCCAAACGCTTGTGTTAATTCTTCTCGTAAAACATGTTTTTTACGTGTCATATTCTCTATCACCTCTGTATTCACAAAAACCAATGAACCATTTAAAATTTCATAATAAGGGTAAGTAACAACAAATCCTTGAGCAATTTTCGATAAATTATGAATAAATTTTTCACTTCTTTGTGAACGAAAATATTCTCCAGATCCAAAATAAATATCAATATTAGACTTTGTTGAGTCATAAACAATTTCTATGTTAACTGTTTCTATTAAATCATTAAGCTCAGCGATAATTTTATTTAATTCTGACATTAAAGTATCGTTTTTTTCTCCAAAAACATAAATTTTCACATCCTTTTGAAATTTAAATTTGGTTTTTGAATCACTGCCTAAGGCACTACTGAACTCACTACCACTAGTGATTTCTTCATAATAATCGTTAATGCTATCTTGAGAGAAGATAGATGCATAAAACATTACAAATAGCGAAGAGAGTATCATTTTCATATGACGATAGATTAAGCAATACAGGGAAATACTGATCCAACGAAATTTAAACGAAAGTTTACCTATGTAAAGCGCCAAGCATTTATTTTCGATGGGAAAACAGTTTAAAAAACAGTTCTTGTTTGATTTGGAAAACGATGGACATAAAAAGGATACTTTTCATAAGGAACACCACTCTTCATTTAAAACAATGTTACAATAATGAAAAGCCAGGGAAGCGTTACATTCAATTCTTGGTCAAATTGATTCAATAACACACCATTACAAATGAAAAAGTTCCATTTATCTTAAATTCCAGGTAAGCAATTTCAATAGACGCAAGCCTGACTTGTGGGAGGCAAAATTTTGAATGTATTCCTTGAATTTAAGCTGCATAAAGTTTTAGAATTACAACGTTTTCCCGAGTGACTAGGATTGTTTGTTTTCTAAAGTTGAACGTATCGAATAATCATTTGGAGACATCCCAACAAGTTTTTTAAATGCAGTAAAAAAGGGATTGTAAGAGGAGAACCCAACTTCTATAGCTAAGGATTCTAGTGTATTTATGGTCAAAAATCCTGATTCAATTAATTGTTTCGCGTCTTCTATTTTAATGATTGTTTTATATTCTGTAAAAGTGAGTTGGCAGTGATATTGGAAGAGATAAATGAGGTGACTTAAGGGAATATTCATCTCATGGGCTAGATCTCCGATTGTTATTTTTTGATTTCGAAAATAATGTTGGTTCACAGCGAAAAACTCAATTTCCTTAATGTAATTTATGATTTTTACATCTATTTTATTTTTTATCACTTTGTCTTTTTCAGTGTGTTTTGAATTTTGATGAATTCTCCAAAATGGATGTATCGCAACAGATTTATTATAAAGAGAATTCATTTTTTCATGAAGTTTTGGGACACCATATAATATTTCAGGAGAAATAATAATTTTTAGAAAGGTAATCATCCAAGCAATTGATTGAATTAGGATCAATGTTTCGCCTGTTAGGCGTTGAAATGAATAAAACTCAAACGTGAATGATACGATTAGTCTAACAATCAGAAATAAAGTTAAAACATATATGAAAATAGTCCACTTGCGCATTAATTTCTGATGAGCGGATTGTTCTTTTTCTGGGATATTCCAAAGATGATTATTTAACAGTTGAAATGATTTCACACCATAGAAGACTGACAATAGCACTAAAAATATAAAATTGAATAATCTAAAATAAGCATCATTTTCATAGCCCATTTCGAACATTGTGAAAATATAAATGGAAAATATAAAGGGCAATACTAAGTGACAAAGATCTGTTTTGGAGAAGATGTTATTGTCTTTTACTAATGATTTAAAATAAAGGTACCAAAATGGAATGTTGAATATGAACAATGATTTTATTGGGCCGTTAAAATCTTTTGAGTAGCCCTGAATTCCTAAATTATATGTTCCAAATAAGATAAATCTTGAACAAGTCATTATTATAATTAAAATCAAAAATAAATTGATCAACTTATTAGATTTTATTGAAAATAGCATTATTGATAAAACACTTATGCCAACAATACTAGTTAATAAAAGAAAAATACTTTCGATAATCATAAGTTGAATTATTTATTGCTACAAATTTTAATGGGATTAAATCTGATTTTTGAAACATCAAATTTACTTACTGATATGACATTATTTAATTAATTCATCTAAAAATAATTAAAAATCACACGCTGAAATGACTGAATGGTATACTGAAATCACTGAATTTCAATGTGTAGGGTTTTTTATCAATTTAACCTACATATGTTTGCTTTAATTACTTCACTGTAGTTTTTTGTAAACTACTTTCTACAGAGTTAAAAATTTGTTCAGACCAAATTTATTAATGTATGAAAAATGTTTTATGTCTAAAGGCAATGATTTGTCTTACAGCAAGTTTTACGTTGCGTAAATCTTCTTTATTTTCAATTTTATTTTTATTCGGGTTGCAGCTAAATGCTCAAACGAACTTGTGTGTCGGAGGAACAGCCCAAATGTCCTACGTCGGAAGCGGCGGATCATGGGTTTCTAACAATGCATCAGTTGCAACAGTTAGTTCTGATGGATTAGTTACGGCAAGTGGCTCGGGAAGCACAACAGTAAACTATCAAATCCCCTCTTTACAAGCAACATCGTTATTTTGGAATTTTGAAAGTGGTGTAACAAACCCTTCTGCTGGTGTTTATAAATATGCAACGACAACCGCATCACACCCATCCTTGTTAAGCGGTTTTATAACCCAAACAGGTAATGGGAGCTACCTAGATCAAAGTTGGGCAACGCCTAATCCTGGATGGGTCGCTGCTCAGCGATATATTTCAACTTCTTATACTTATATTGAATTTGTTACAGCCAATTCTGCAACAGTAAGTTCTGTATCTTACCAGAAGATAAACAATAATAATTCATGTTGTGCTGGAACAACGTACCAAATTAAATTACAAATTTCAATTTCTGGAGGAGCTTGGACAGATGTTGGTGCATATGTTACGTGTAACGCAGCGACAGTGGGATCATCTCATACAATAACGGTAAACACAATCGTGCCTGCTGGAACGCATAAAATTAGATGGGTGCGTGTCTCTGGTTCAAACGGTGCTGATTACTTTAGTATTAATAATGTCACACTAAGTTGTTCATCAACAAGTGCAACTGCTTTAAATTCAAATACAATCAATGTTTTAAGTATTCCTTCTCAACCAAGTGCAATAACTAGTCCTGCTAGTATTTGCTTGAATTCAGCAGGTACCTACAGCGTAACAAATGTTGCAGGCCTAAGCTACTCATGGACTTACTCGGGTACTGGCACAATTACGGGTACTGGAAATAGTATTTCTCTTACACCAACTACAGATGGAACGTTAACAGTTACACCTTCAAATAGTTGCGGTAGTGGAACAGCTCGAACGTTTGCTATTTCATTTCTGCCCTTGAGTGCTGGTGCACATGATATAAGCCCTTTGAGTTTGTGTGCGGGTGCAAATCCTTCTGCTTTAACATTTACCACGCCAATATCTGGCGGAACAACACCTTATGCCTATCAATGGCAACTGAACGGTTCAAGTATCTCGGGTGCAACAACAAATTCTTACGATCCACCAATATTAACTGCTGGAAGCTACGCGTACAATTGTAAAATCACCGATGCCTGTGGAGCAATCGTTTACACGTCTCCCAAAGAAATTACAGTAAATCCAATTCCAACGATTAGTGCCACAACACCAGCTTCAATTTGCGGAACAGGTACAGTCGATTTAGGAGCAACTACTGCAAGTGGCACGCTTAATTGGTATGCCGCGGCAAGTGGCGGAGGATCACTTGGAACTGGAACCAATTATACGACACCAAGTATTTCTGCCACAACGACGTATTATGTTGATGTAACGTTAAATGGGTGTACTTCTGCAAGATCTGCTGTCACGGCAACTATAAATAGTTTACCATCAGCGGCAACTAATGCGCCTATTGCAATTTCCACTCAGGTTTTAGTTGTTGCAGGCGGCGGCGGTGGCGGGCACAGGCATGCAGGCGGCGGTGGTGCAGGCGGTTACATCAGTCAATTAAATTTTGGTGTTAGCCCAGGAAGTTATTCTGTCGCAGTAGGAGCTGGAGGAAATGGATCTGTAATCCAAGTAACGGCTGCAAACGGCGTAAATAGTTCTTTTTCAACAATTACTGCAATTGGTGGAGGTGGCGGAAGCTCCAATATGTCAATTGCCGGGAATGGTGGTTCTGGCGGAGGAGGTTCGAATGGAGCTTTTGGAGGAATTGGAATTGTTGGTCAAGGAAATGATGGAGGAGATCAAAATAACGGGAATGGATGTTGTTATTATAATGCTTGTGGGGGTGGTGGTGCCGGCGCTGCTGGAGCAAATACAACTGGAGCGTTTTCATCAGCGGGAGGAGTAGGCCTTTCCAATTCTATTACTGGTGTAGCTACATTCTATTGTGGCGGCGGAGGTGGTGGTATAAACACATCCACTGCTTTGAGTGGTGGAAATGGCGGCGGTGGCGCAGGAGGAGATAGCTCTCCAATGACTGGAATTGCTGGAACTGCGAATACTGGCGGTGGCGGTGGCGGTGGCGGCGCAAATGGCACC
>JBILBT010000235.1:0-4920 GCA_044353545.1 Crocinitomicaceae bacterium
GCCTGGTGCATCCGTGGATATCAAAACCAAGAAAGACAATTTCTTCGTGGAGATTACAACCAACTACAAACTTTCAGACGAGTCAGCTAACGAAGAGGTGAAAGCTAAATTGGGTGCTGCTCTGAACGCTGCTAACGCTAAGCTTGGGGGATACAAAATAGAGGAACAACGAAGTGTTTCGGCATCGGTTTCGGATGAATTGATTGAAGGATCAACCATCGCCATTATCCTTTCGTTGATCATGATGTTTGCATACATCTTGTTGAGATTTGGAAGTTGGCAGTACTCTTCAGGTGCCATCCTGGCCTTGGCGCATGACGTCATCATTGTCATCGGTATATTTGCAGCATTCCACGGAATTCTGCCAATCAACATGGATCTTGACCAAGCATTCATTGCGGCGATTCTTACGGTAATCGGTTACTCCATTAACGATACCGTGATTGTATATGACCGTATTCGTGAAAATCTTTCGTGGAGAAAAGATGTAAAGCAGTCGGATGAAATCAATGGTGCATTGAACTCTACGCTATCTCGAACAATCAATACGTCATTTACGACATTCGTAGTACTTCTTGTCATCTTCCTATTCGGTGGAGCAGCAATTAAAGGATTTGTATTTGCCTTGATGATTGGTGTTGTCGTTGGAACGTACTCATCATTGTGTATTGCGACACCATTATTGATTGACCTTACGAAGAAAATTAAAGCATAATACAATGTTGGTAATATAGAAAAAGGGGCTGAATTAGGCCCCTTTTTTTGTTTCGTATGTTTTGATTAAAATCGGATGATATCAGCGTATTCGCTTCGGCGCAAGAAATCTCGCAAAATGCTTCGTGCATCTCGGTCTTCTTGATAGATGTCGATAAATCGTTTCCATTTGCTTGTTGGTTGGTGGTTGAAATGGAAGGGGGCATAACCGTAACCACTTAAACTTCCTCGTTCCACCAAGACGATACTTTTTTCGCTTTTGTGACGTCCTTTGTCAACCAGATAAAAACTCTCACCACTCAAGGTGAGTTTCTCTACGAGTGCATTCACGCGGGAATTGTATTCATCTGCTACTTCCTCACCGATGCAAGCGCCGTTACATTCTTTAATTGAATGATGAAAGCACGCCGATTGGCTAGGGTAGAGCTCACACAATTTTTGACATAGGGTATACTGAGCACAAATTGCCGTTAAATAATTGACGCCTTCTTGCTTTGTCGTAAAACTCATCAATGGAATATCATCGCGTTTTGAGGTAAGTCCAATGTGAAGACGCAAGTACCCGGCTTGATCTTGAACATCATACAATCCGTATGGAAATTTGCTTTTCTTCAAGCGTACATTGTAGACCGGTCGATGTGCTTTAATCAAAGAGGATTCGAGCAAAAGTGCAATCAACTCTGAACCCGTTAGCTCGTATTCAATGCGGCTAATTTCTTTCATCATCTGAATACCTTTCTTTGTCTTGGTATTGCGAAGATGTTGATCGACGCGCTGTTTGAGCTGCTTGCTCTTGCCGATGTATATGATTTGTCCAGTGTCGTTGTAAAATGTGTACACCCCTGTTTTTGAGGGAACGGCATCGAGTTGTTCGAGATCTAGATTCGGATGTAGTACCTTTGGATTTACTTCGTGCTGAATGAATGTGGAAAGTCCAGCTGGGTCTTTCTCTACGAGCATGGTAAACAAATGTGCAGTAGCCAAAGCATCTCCGCCAGCTCTGTGTCTTCCTTTAATTTGAATGCCCAATTCAGCAGATAATTTTCCTAGGCTGTAAGAGGCATGTCCAGGAATAACATAGCGGGAAGCGCGTACCGTGCACAAATGAGGTCGACGGTAATCATACCCTAGGTTTTTAAATTCCTGACGGATGATGCCATAATCAAAGCCGACGTTGTGCGCCACAAACACACAGTCTTCTGTAAATTCAACGATCTCCTTGGCCAACTCAAAAAATCGAGGAGCATTTTCCACCATTTTATCGTTGATGCCCGTAAGACGAACAATGAATTCAGGAATCCGCATTTCGGGATTCACCAAAGTGACAAATTCATCAATTACCTGTATGCCATCATGCTTATAAATGGCGATTTCGGTGATCTTAGAATCCTTTGGACTTCCACCTGTTGTTTCAATATCTACGATGGCGTATTGCACAGAACGTAAAGGTAGCGAATTCAACGGCGTAAACTAGAATGCGTTCAAACTTTTGTTCTTGCCTAAAAAACCATTATCTTTCGGGTGATTAAACTGAATTTTACACAAAAAAATTATGAAACATCTTTTTGCTGCACTAAGCATTGTTCTTTTTTCTGTCGCTTTTGGACAAAGCAATATCACCGTATTTAACAATGGTGGACAACAATTTTACGTCATTTTAAATGGTGTAAAACAGAACTTTCAACCGATGACAAATGTTGTTGTCAGTGGCTTGAAGAACGGGACGTATTCCATGAAGTTGATTTTTGCAGATCAAAAAATTTCAGATGTCGATAAGAACTTTTTTATTGAACAAGCAGAAGACATTACGACACGTGTCATTTTCAAAAAAGGAAAGCCAAAGTTGCAGTGGATTGGTGCTGTGCCAACGGCAGGTGCTTCTCAATCTTCAGATGTTGTTATTTACCGACCAGACAACAACAGTGGGTATAGTGATGGCACAACGACACAAGTGGTAACAACTCCTACGAATACAGGTTCGGTTAACACAACAGGAAATGTCAATACTTCGGGTAACGTCAACATGACTGGAAATGTGAATACAACGGGAACAACGACTACCACTGGAAATATGAATGGCAATGCAGCAGTGGTCAACACATCGACAAATGGAGGAACTGTTTCTCAAACAACAACGACTCAAACGACCACCACAACCAATGGTGCTCCAACAAGCACGACCAACACCATTGAGAACGGATTGGGTGGAATGAACATCTCAATCAACGTGAATGACCCGCTGAATGGAGGAGGGCAGATCAACATGAACTTGGGTGGAATTGGAACCACAACGGCTATCCAAAATGGAGAAACAACACAGCAATCCTCAACGGTGACAACGACCACGGTGACATCAAGTTCAAGCACAAATGGCAACACAACGATGAATTCCAATCCCAATGGAATTCAAGGAAATGTTGGTATTCAAATGAATACGACTTCGAACACAACAATTCCGAATAATACGCAGGGTAATGTTGGTATTCAAATGAATACGACGGGGAATGCTAACCAAGTGAATACACCCGGAAACACGACCCAAATGAATACGACGTATCAAAACAACACAACCCAAGGAAATACAAACTTTCAAACGAACAACCAGAATACACAAACTTCGCAAACTACAGTGCAGTCTACAGCAACAACTGGGTATTGTAAGAATATCTTGGGTGATGCGAATGTAAAAGTGGATGATTTGAAAGACCTTTCCTTTGATTCGGACCGTAAAGAGGCCATTTTGATGGACTTAAAAACATATTGTTTGACAGCAAGCCAGGCCTACCAAATTTTGGAGGTGCTAGATTTTGAATCAGACCGTTTGGAATGCGCGAAGTTTCTTTCAGATCGCATCATTGACAAAGACAATGTCGGTATGCTGTACAAATTGTTTGATTTCGATTCCAGCAAAATGGAATTGAGACAATACATCAGTTCGAAGAAATAGAAGAATTAAAAATGAAGAATTAAAAATGAAAAATTAAGGTAGCGTTCATTTTTTCAGATCACATTGGCCCCGGGAATAGATTCTCGGGGTTTTTCTTTGTTGAATATGGTAGTTTTAGGATGAGGAGTTTTGTTTATTCTAGGAACATCCTCCCCCTTAATCCCCCTCCCCGAGGTGGAGATTCATCATAACTCCACTAAAATTCGTAATTCTGACGTTTAATCTCTGGAGAAGTGGGAACTATTTCTCTTGCCTGAGGGGTGGAGATTGATCGTAACACTCACCTTTAATCTCTAGAGAAGTGTGAACTTTTTCGCCCGCCGGAGGGGGAATAAGGGGGAGGAACTGTTCAAATGAATTAACAGGAAACGATATTCCCAGTAATTATTCAAACAAAAAAAAATGCTGACCGAAGCCAGCATTTAAATTATGTTTGTCTGAGCGATTAAGCGTGAACGCCCATCACTTCAGCCATCTTAGCGCCAATTTGAGCGGGAGAATCCACCACGTGAATCCCACACTCGCGCATGATGCGTTTCTTTGCTTCTGCTGTATCATCGTCTCCACCAACGATTGCACCTGCGTGACCCATTGTGCGGCCTTTAGGTGCTGTCTCACCTGCGATGAATCCAACCACTGGCTTTGTGCCATTGTCTTTGATCCATCGAGCAGCAATCGCTTCGAGGTTTCCTCCAATCTCACCAATCATCACGATACCTTCTGTTTCAGGATCGTTCATCAACAATTCAACCGCCTCACGCGTTGTTGTCCCAATGATAGGATCACCACCAATACCGATAGCCGTTGTGATTCCAAGGCCTGCTTTCGCTACTTGATCGGCTGCTTCGTAAGTCAATGTTCCTGATTTGGAAACAATACCAATCTTCCCTTTTTTGAAGACAAAACCTGGCATGATCCCTACTTTCGCCTCACCTGCAGTAATTATACCTGGACAGTTCGGTCCAATCAAACGGCAATCGTAGGCACTGATGTATTCCTTTGCCTTCACCATGTCGTTCACTGGAATTCCTTCCGTGATGCAAACAATTACTTTGATTCCTGCATTTGCTGCTTCCATGATTGCATCCGCAGCAAAAGCTGGTGGAACGAAAATAATCGAAACATCTGCTCCGGTTTTCTCAACGGCATCCACTACGGTATTAAATACTGGTCGGTCTAGGTGCATTGAGCCTCCTTTTCCGGGCGTTACGCCACCCACGACATTTGTTCCGTATTCAATCATTTGACTCGCGTGAAAT
>JBILBT010000236.1:0-4912 GCA_044353545.1 Crocinitomicaceae bacterium
TCGTTGCGCCATTGATTTTGTTTGAGACATTGTAGGCGATGTCTCTGCGCGATGTTTTTTGAATTTTGGCACCTTCTTTACCCAAAAAATCAATTTCCTCATCACTCAATCCAACTTTCAATTTGCCTTTTAAAATGGCAATGGTCGCAGGAATGGCTCCATTTTCACGAACAATCTGTTGGCACTGCAGTGCGGTTTTGACATTCTCAGGGTAAGGCATTCCATGAGAAATGATTGTAGATTCAAGCGCCACAATGGGTAGCCCTTTCGCCATGGCGTTTTTCACTTCACTGCTGTATTCCAAATACGTTTCTTTCATACTATACCTTGTCTGTCGATGAGCTATTTCTATTTATGGAGTTCTTTGATTGTAAAGTGTCGAACGCCATTTTCTTGGCGATTTCCAGGCTTTCTGTGGCACTCATGTGGTGAACAATGCCATGTATAAATCCGCCCAAAAAAGCATCCCCTGCTCCGGAAGTGTTTACCACAGTATCTAAAGCAATTGGCATTGTGCGAATGTGTTCATCTGCTGATTGATAAAGAATCTCATTTCCCTCGTTGGTAACGAGTATTTTCTTTAGACCTTGACTCAATACATCATCCATTCGCACCTGAACTGTTTCTCCATCAGAAAATGCGCTAAGTTCAAGGGAATTGAGCTTTAATAAGCTGACATTTTCCAACAGTCCTTTTAGCTTAAGTACCTTTTCCGAACTAACGGCATCCATGACAATTTGCTTGTCAGAATAGGTAAGAAGTAAATGTTTTAGAACCTCCGTAGATACATTGGTGTCAATGACCAATACATCAAAGTCCCTGATGTAGTCCTCTTTTTGTTTTAAAAAATCTACCGTTAAACAATTCACGATGTCCATATCATTCAATCCAATGAATAGGTTATTATCGACATTCATAACTGCCAAATACATGCTGTTTCGCGCAGCTTCGACGGTAAGGCTTCGGTCGAATTGAATCTTAAGATTTTCTAAATTGCTTTTTGCAAGTGTACCGAAGGTATCATCACCGAATACCGTAAGGAATGACACATCATTGCCCAATAAAGCAAGGTTTGTGGCGATATTGCAAGCGACACCACCAAATGACAAATGGATATTTGCAGCATTTGAATCGTGAAGCACAACTTCCGATGTTGCCTGCGCAAAGATGTCTATGTTCTGGCCTCCTATGACCAATGTTCTAAGCATAGTTTTTTTGTGTTGATCAAGTGCTTGGTGCAACACTGCTGCAGCAAAAGTCAGTTAAAGGTATCAATTGTTTTATTCTCGGAGTGAGTGCCGTCCACGATTTTAATGCTTTTCCAAGGTGAATGCATTGATTCTGCCTTTTTCATTTCTGAAATTTGTTTATCCAAAAAAAAGCATCCAACAGGTGCTGGATGCTTTTTATATTTAATCGATAGATTACTATTTCTTCATCAAAAAGGCAAAGCAACTACTTACTTAAAATCTTTCAAATCAATTTTTCCATTCACTTCAATCGATGTCACTGTTCCTGAGAAACCAGCCTCGCCAACCGAGATCACCAATGAATGAGGGAACAAAATTCCGTTTACGTCTTTGTAGTCCGCATAAGCCGTTGACATTTCCGTTGTTTCTCCTTCTTCGGTGCGGATACTTACGGTCTTAACTTTCATGTAAGTGGCAACGTCGTAATATTCGTAAGTTTCTGACTGACCATCCATCACCTTCAGGACATACACGTCTTTACCGTTGACATTCTCAATCCCAGTCAGTTCGTAGTTCATTCCCGTTTTTCCGTAGTTCAACTCCGGAAGTAAACCGTTCGATTTGTTCTTGGCTGCAATATCTTCGGCTGACATTTCTTTTTTGCCGCCTTGCATGTTCCAAGAGCTTCCCGAAGTTCCCTCAAAAATTGCTTTTTGGAATACCATCCCTTGACCTTCCATTTTCATTCCGTCCATGTTCGGTGCCATCCAAATGTCTGTCATCTTCAATGGGAAAGGAACTTGTGCCATGTTTAGATCTGTTGCCTTGCTCACCGATTTGATTTTCTTCAATTTCTTATCGGCTGCTTTCAGTGATGATGTAGATGTTACCGCCAAGACATAGCGTTCGATCAATTGTTCTTTGGTGATGTCCGCCGCTTTTGTTTCTTGCACAGGTTCGCCGAATGCATCTAACATTTCGATGACCCCATCCGCATCAAAGATTTTCAATCGTTCCAATACTTCTTCGTTTCCAACCACAACGATATTGCAGTTTTTTGCACTGAAATAGGTTTGAGCCATGGTCAATACCGTTTCTTTGTCCACCGCCTCAAGGCGTTTCAAATACGTTTGGTAGTAATCCTTGGATAAATTGTAATAAATGATGTTCAAGGCAAAATCCGCAATGGTTATTGGGCGTTCCAATGAACGGGCAAAATCACCCGCCATAGACGATTTGGTCAGGTTCAACTCTTCATCTGTCACGTATTCATTGGTAATTTTATCCAATTCATAAAGAATTTGTGTAATGGCTGAATCAGTTACATCATTTCTGAAGTTTCCACCAATGGAGAGCCATGATCCATCCTCGGTAATGTTCAAATCAGAGTAACAGCCATAGGTATAAGCCTTGTCTTCACGCAAGTTTTGCATCAATCGGGTTCCAAATCCTCCGCCTCCAAGAATACCATTCAAGACATTCAAAGGCAATTGATTCTCATCTTTATTGCGTATTTTTATTGGGAAAGACACTTGGATAACGGATTGAACAGCTCCCGCTTTCTTAACGAAGATAACACGATTGCCTTTATTGAATTGACCATCATTTGTTTCAGATTTGATTGCTTCGCCACCTTTCCACGTGCTAAAATATTGACCAACAAGTTTTTTTGCTTGGTCAAGTGTGATGTCTCCAACGATAACCAAGTAACTTCCTTTTGGTGTGAATGTACGTTGGTAGTAGGCCACAACATCTTCGCGCGTGATGTTTTTTAAGGTGCTTTCGGTCATCACCTCACCGTAGGGGTGATTCGGGAAATTGACCTTCACCTCAGCGTTCGAAGCCATTGTCCCTGGATCTGATTTCGTAGAAAGGAGACCTGATTCGTTTTGTTTCTTGATGCGTTCAAACTCAGACATTGGGAAAGAGGCATTGAACAGTACATCCGACATCAAGGTCAAGCCCTTGTCCATGTGCTTTGTTAAACACGAAAGGAAGATTTTTCCCGATGAAGCATTCAAGGAAGCACCGATGTAGTCTATTTCTTTGTCCAATTGGTCTTTGTCACGGTTGCTTGTTCCAGACATAATTAGTGAACCTGCCATTTCTGACAATCCCGCCTTAGATCCTTCCAAAACAGGGTCATTTCCAATCACCAAATTGAAGGCAACGCGCGGAAGGGTATGGTTCTCAGAAAGAATCACAGTAATCCCATTCTCTGTAGTAAACACCTCTGAATCTTTGATGTTGATTATTGGTGCTTTTGCAGCGCTTGGCCGCACTGAACGATCGATTTGACCGAACAGGATTGCAGGCATCATTAATCCTGCGAAAAGCAATAGTTTATTCATGGTGGTCATTTTTTAGTTCTCTTTTGGTAAGTAGTAAAGAATCACGCGCGCATTTTGCGTCAAATAGGTGTTCGCTACGCGAAGGATGTCTTCTCGTGTCACCTTCATGTAATTCTCAAGTTCTGTGTTGGCGCGATTTGCAGTGCCGTAATACACGTGGTAGTTGGCAAGGTTTTCAGCAACACCAGCGATGGTTGCATTTGAGGACACAAAGTTGTTCTCGAATTTGTTGCGTACCTTCTCGAATTCTTCCTGAGAAATCAATTCCGTTTTCATGCGATTGATTTGTGCGTCAAATTCAACTTGAATGGAATCCAAGGGTACTTTGTCTGCTGCTACTGCTGCAAAGATTCCAACTCCCGCATCTTCCAATCCGTAGTTGAACGAGAAAGCGAACGTGGCCAATTGTTTTTTCTCTACAACGGCTTTGTTGATACGTGAAGATGATCCTCCGGAAAGAACCTCATTCATCATTTCTAACGCGTAACTATCAGCACTTGTTTGATTTGGAAAACGGTAGCCCATGAAAATGGCAGGCAATTGAATGTTGTCATAAATCGTATCTTGAATGACAGTTTTCATCACCTCTTTATCCTTTTCAGGTCGAGGAATCATTACGTTCAACTTCGAGTATTGAGCGATCAACTTTTTCGCTTCAGGAGATTTCGAGTTCATGAAATCTTTCGCATTAAAAGATGTCTTTGCAAGGCCATAGCGTTTCTGAAAATCTCCATCACTCAGGTTTTCAAAATCACGGTAAAGGTTGATGGCTTGTCCAGTTGGAATGGTGCCAAAATACTTTGCAATCCATTTTTTTGTTTCCTCTACATTCAAATCCCCAGCAATCGACAAGGTCGCATTTGCAGGAACATAAAAGGTCTTGTAAAAATTCACGTAATCTTCTTCTTGCGCTGCGTCAAGGTGCTCCATGCTCCCAATGACAGCCCAATTATAAGGGTGTACGGTGAACATACGCTTGAACATCTCAGAAATGAATGATGCATACGGCTGGTTGTCAATCCGCTGACGTTTTTCTTCCTTCACCACGCTGCGCTGAGTTTCAACACCCGTGTTGTCCACTTTGGCATGCAAAAGGCGCTCACTTTCCAACCACAATCCAAGTTCCAATTGGTTGGATGGCAAAATTTCATAATAATAGGTGCGGTCTTGAGAGGTATTGGCATTCAATCCTCCGCCATTTTTTTCCACCAATTCAGAATACTCACCACGACCGATGTTCGCAGATCCTTCAAACAACAAGTGCTCGAAAAAATGGGCAAATCCAGTTCTGTCAGGATTCTCATTTTTTGAACCTACATGGTACAAAATAGAAACAGCAACAATTGGAGTTGCATGTTCTTCGTGGATAAT
>JBILBT010000237.1:0-4883 GCA_044353545.1 Crocinitomicaceae bacterium
ACCATGAAAATAACTTTGAATGTTCCCGGTATGTTCAACCCCTGTTTGTTTTACAATTTGCCATTCAATCATCGGATTGTTAAATGCTGAAGGGAGATGTATGTACAATTCAAGTACACGCTTTCTGTTTAATTCCTTAAAATTTTCTCCAACAGGGTAATCACTATAAACTAAATCAACTCCAATAAGCGTTTGTCCATCCAATTTTTTCAACTCCGACAAAGTCAAAATGGAATAATCACCAGGTGTCATTTTCAGCTTTAAATGAGAAAATGTAGATTTATCCGGAGTGTATTTGTCGACAACCACTGTATCCTTAAAGCGAATAATCTCCTTGATATTCACTTGCGCTGCGGCATATCCTTTCACCAAAAGAATGATTACCAATATGTTCATTAACTTCTTCATAGTTCGATTAACCGCACTTCTATGAAAAAGTAACAGAAGAAAAAAATCGGAAAGCATTCGGTGATTTAGAAACGCAAGATCAACTTAAGGTTAAATCGACGCTGCGTGAGGTAATTTGGGATCGAATAGAATTTTCCTTGCACATCCTGGATCCATTGTTTTGAAAGGACATTATTGATGCCCAATAAATTGAACACTTCAAAAGATATGATGGCATCGGTGAACGTCTTTCTGAAGAAATTTTGTTTGTTTTTTTCGTAGAGTAAATCGTACGACATACCTATATCAACCCGAAAATATGACTTCATTCGAAGAGTATCTTTGTATCGATTAAAGTCTGGCGGACCATAAGGCAAACGCGATCCATATTGAAGGCCCATCTGCACAGTGAAGCGCTCAAATCCTGGCATCTGGTCTTGTATTAAAGCGCCAAAAGTCAACCATTGATCGGTAGGTTTAGGGATAAATCCAGGATAAATTGTTGCGCTATCTGCGACCACCTGATCGTCGCTGTAGCCAAAAATAATTTTCTCTCCTGCCGCGTTGTAATATTCCTTGTATGAGTCGTTGCGCAAATCTTCCCTCGTCCGCATCAAGCCCATTTTAAAATACGATTCAATCCCTTCCACAAATTGACCGTGAATGTTCAAATCTAGACCGTAGGCATAGGCAACGGCATCATTGGTGGCATAATAGCGTGTGCGTACATTGTCAATTTCGTATGGATTCACATCCCAGACATACTTGTAATATGCTTCCGCTGTGAATTTAAAGGGTACCTCACGACCCCACATGTTGAAATAGACATCTGTTCCTGAGACAAAGTGAAATGATTTTTGCGCCTTGACATCAAGATTGAGCTGGCCATTGAATGTTCGAAATTCACGGTAAAAAGGCGGTTGATAATACAAACCCGTCGCCAAACGAAAGCTGATGTTTCTGCGTGCCACCTTACCCTTGTTCACCATATACATTCGAGGAACAAAAGTCAAGGACATTCTCGGCGTGACATAGCCTTCTTGATTTGCTGTGGTGTACCCTGCACGTGTTCCCAAACTAAAGCTCAATCGAGCAGTAGATTCTTTGATCGTATCCGTGTACACTTTTGTCGTTTTTACTCCATTTACTTTCACGGTTTTACGTACCGTAACTGCATGATTTTTCTTTGTTTTCGACCATTGTGAATTCAACTGAGCAAAACCTGTAAATCGTTCTGAACGTAATTGCAAATTGCTTTTAATGGTCTCAAACAATTCAACCACATTTGGACTTCCTTGAGGGATACTGTAGCCGGCTGAATCTATCATTTTCCATTCGCTTAGCACATCAGTAAACTCGTCGTGTTGGTAATTCACTCCCCAAAGCGTTGTAATCCGGCTGTATCGAAGGGAATCTTCAGCCTTAAATCCATTTTTAAGTTCATGGCTACCATTGAGATAGATGTTGATGATTGTTGCATTGAGCTTGTTTCGTGCGTGGTTCAAAAAAGTCCCTACGCCAAGCACAGCAACAGAATCGCCATACTCTTCCTTAGATGGATCAGTTTCGAGTTGATTGATGTAATACTGGCCTTGAATGTCGAAATATTCACGTTCAACAGTATTAAAAACCGTTGCATACAGATCGAGTTTGGTCTTTTTTGTAGGCTGCCATTTCAATGCTGTTCCACCCATCATGGTTTGAAAGCGGGTATCCTCCTTTCCATCAAAATAAATCATAAACGAATAGGCCTCATTGGCCGTTCCAAAATCTGTTCGTTGGCTTTGTGGAGTAAAGCGATAATTGTTGCTTGAAAAATGGGAAATCACGCTCCACGTCAACTTTTCGGTAATCTTGTAGTTTGATAAAAACTGAACATCCCAAAAGACAGGGTTGTATGATCCTTTTGTGGGCAATGAATTCAATAAATACCCATTGGAACGGTAGCGCGCGCCAAAGAGATAACTGAAGCGACTGTTTACCTCTTGCTCGGTGTGCAATTCAACGCCAAGCAATGAGGCCATCATTGAGCCCGCAAATGGCTATGGTTTTTTATACTCAATATCGAGAACAGAACTCATTTTGTCGCCATACTGGGCATCGAATCCTCCGGCAGAAAATTTAACCGATCCCACCAAGGCAGAATTGATAAAACTCATCCCCTCCTGCTGACCACTGCGTGTAAGAAAAGGTCGATAAATACTAAATCCATTTACATACACGAGGTTTTCGTCATAACTACCTCCGCGCACATTGTAATTGGTTGTTAGTTCATTGTTTGATGTTGCTGCCGTCGTGTAGGTCAAAAAACGTTCGTAATTTCCAAGAGGAATATTCTGTACATCAGTTATTTTTAATGTAGGCAATTCGAAGGGGTCTTGTCGGATTTCATGCACCGAAACTCCAATCTCTTGCTGAAAATTAAACCGAATATCTGGCACGTTGATTATGCTACTTGACGCAATCAGCGTTCGACTCTCTTCCAAATCCGAAGACCGAAAACTGAGCGTAAGCGTATCGCCAATCGTCACATAAAGGGTATAACTCCCAAGGGAATCCGTATAGGTAAGCGTTGGGAATGCCTTATCGCAATACACCTTCACATTTTCAACTGGTTTTCCTTTTTTATCCAAGCAAAATCCTTTGACAGCCGCTTGTTGCGCGATTGAATTAAGCGCTATGCAGAAGAAAAGAAATGTGACAATTTTGCTCATGGGCCGATCTAAAACGTGTATTTCAAAGGATTATTTCATGAGCGAAGAACAACAAAATCAGGATCAAATGGATCTATCGACGCGCAAACACGCTCAATAAATCCGTTCAAGTCGCCATCGGCTGCCAAGGATAATATACTTGCAGATCTTTCCTGCATTGAATTCTTGGGCACAATGCGCTCGTGTATTTGCTCGATGGCACGCAAAGCCGTATCGTGACGTTGCTTTACCGTTTTGGTGATTTTGTCCTTTATGCTTTGGATGGCTTTTTCCAGACGAACACCCTCTGATTCAGCATACCCTGAAAGTCCTTCGTCAATGGACTTGACATGAGTTGTAATGCTTTCCCGTAAACGTTCGAGGTGCTCATCAATTTGAGTAAAATCCACCTCATTGGAAGCTTCTACAGCCAAGTACTTTTCTTTCAAGTGGTGAACATCCTGGAACATGTCGTCTAAGGTAATCCCATACTTATCTATCTTTTTTGATGTAGATGAGTCAATTACTAAGATTGACGTTCGCACTTGAATAAGTGGAAATGGAACCGAAACCTGATCGAAAACACCCTTCAGTTGAAGCCAATATGAAATCTCGCCTGCACCGCCAACATAGCACAAATTGGGAAGTAGAAGTTCTTGAAATAAAGGTCTAAGTATCACATTAGGAGAAAAACGTTCTGGGTATTGATTCGCTTCTTCAAGCAGTTCATTCAACGAACGTTTTCCAATACCTTCGATATAAAATCCATCCTCAATCTTTAAAATTCTTTCGCGCCCATTCGCTGTCAGATAAAACAAGTTTACTTCACGTGGTGTGGCTTGAACCTTCCAACCTTCATGAATTAAGCGTTCGTTTGTTTTAACAACGGCCTTGTAGGAAAACTCTTCCGTAAGTTCTTTGTGAATGATTGGAACGAACTGCTTTTTCAATAAGGCATGATCCCCGTCAACACACAATAAGCCGTATGCTGAAAATAGATCGTGAATCAGAGAAAAAGTAGCTTCTGTTAAGGTCTCACCTGTGAAAGATGATAAAAACGCATCAATTTGTGCGGTGTCTACTCGGCTAAACGACGCGCGAATTTCATCTTTGAGCGCCTCTAGGCCTTCTGTTTCAAAACGTCCGACCGCACCTGTTTGAGATGTTTCCCATTTCAAATCACGACCAAACAATTCAACACTTGAAATTTCTTCGTAGTCGTGGTCTTCTGTAGCCATCCAAAAAACAGGAACAAACTGGCAATCCGGATATTCTTTTTTTAATTCCTCACTAAGTCGAATGACATGAAGAATTTTGTAGATCATGAAAACAGGACCAGTGAATACATTCAATTGATGTCCTGTCGTTAGTGTGAAACACTTGGGTCCACTGATATTCTCGATATTTTTTAGCACAGCAGCCGAGTGCTTTTTGTTTGAATACAATTCCTCCCAATACGCTTTAAGAATATCCCTTGAATTGATACCGAAAGAATTTTTCTTTGTTTCGATTTGATTTGCGAAATGTTCAAGCGAAAAAGCATTTTGTATAAACGGGATGACTTTTTCTTGGTCCGACGCAAGCATGAGCTGTTGCTCCGTAAAATAACCTGTATGCGATCGCGGGATGTTGAACTTTTGCATGTACAAATGTAATCAACTCAAACATGACTTCATTCGAATGATTGCCCTTATCTTTGTCAAAAAAAAAGAACATGGAAGCGATTATACGCACAAACAAGGGTGAAATGAAAGTATCCCTTTACACTGAAGATGCGCCGAATACGGTGGCTAATTTTGTTAA
>JBILBT010000043.1:0-15175 GCA_044353545.1 Crocinitomicaceae bacterium
AGGATTCGGATATCCATTTCATCCAGGCCGTTTTCGTCCACATTGAGCGCTTTTAATGCCACTTCAGTAATTTCTTCATCTATCACTCCAGTGCCTTTGATTTGTGCGAAATCACGGACCCTGCGCAACAATGCATTGGCAATACGAGGGGTTCCTCGGCTTCGCGAAGCTATTTTATATGCCGCAGCTTCATCAATAGGAATATTTAGTAATCCCGAAGAACGTTCAACGATGCTTGTCAATGTTTTCGCATCATAATATTCAAGGCGCGAATTAATTCCAAAGCGCGCACGCAAAGGCGATGTCAATAATCCTGAGCGTGTTGTTGCTCCTATAAGGGTAAAGGGATTTAAGGTAATCTGAATACTTCGTGCATTTGGTCCGCTATCGATGAGAATATCGATGACATAATCCTCCATGGCTGAATACAGGTACTCTTCAACGACAGGGCTAAGGCGATGGATTTCATCGATAAATAGCACATCTCCTTCATTCAGATTGGTAAGAAGTCCAGCTAAATCTCCTGGTTTATCCAACACAGGACCGCTAGTCACTTTAAACCCAACATTCATTTCATTGGCAATGATATTCGCCAAGGTAGTTTTACCGAGTCCGGGAGGGCCGTGCAACAACACGTGATCCAAAGGTTCTCCACGCAGAGTTGCCGCCTTTACAAAAATCTCAAGGTTTTCGACTATAGAAGGTTGACCGGCAAAATCAGACAGTTTCTTCGGACGAAGCACCTTATCATATTCCTGTTCACCATTATTTTGTTCTTCCTGACGGTAATCGAATGAGTCCTCTTCTTCCAATGAATTGTGTTTTTACAAAAATACAAAAGCCTCCCGTTAAAAACGGAAGGCTCTTTAAGTATTATCAAGATTGACTAATGTTCTTCTTCACCTTCAGCCAAAGGAACGTTTTGCGGAATGAAATCCGTATCCGCACCAGGCTTGGAGTAATCGTAAGGCCAACGGTGTACTGTAGGCAATTCTCCTGGCCAGTTTCCGTGAATGTGCTCTACCGGTGTTGTCCACTCAAGTGTAGTTGAGTTCCAAGGGTTTTGAGGAGCCACAGGTCCACGGAAGATGCTGTAGAAAAAGTTAAACAAGAACAAGAGCTGTCCGATTGCTGCAAAAATTGCAAAAACAGTAATAATTACGTTCAAGTCCATCATCATATCCAATGAACCTTGGTCAAATTCACCATATACTGAATAATCGTAATAACGGCGTGGAGCTCCTGCCAATCCAACGAAGTGCATTGGGAAGAATACACCATATGCTCCGATGATTGTTATCCAGAAGTGAACATACCCTAGACGTGTGTTCATCATTCGGCCGTACATTTTAGGGAACCAGTGGTAAACACCACCGAACATTCCAAATACAGCCGACATACCCATTACAATGTGGAAGTGGGCAACAACGAAGTACGTGTCATGCACTGCAATGTCCAAAGCAGAATCCGCAAGGATAATTCCCGTAACACCACCTGTGATAAATGTAGAAACCAATCCAATCGCAAACAACATTGCTGGTGTAAGGACCAAAGATCCTTTCCAAAGTGTTGTCAAGTAGTTAAATACTTTTACGGCTGAAGGAATCGCAATCAACAAGGTCGTAAATACGAATACACTTCCCAAGAACGGATTCATTCCTGTAACAAACATGTGATGACCCCATACGATAAAGGACAAGAAACCAATGGCCAAAATTGATCCGATCATCGCACGGTAACCAAAGATCGGCTTGCGTGAGTTTGTTGAAATAATTTCTGAAGAAAGTCCCAATGCCGGGAGAAGTACAATGTACACCTCAGGGTGACCAAGGAACCAGAACAAGTGCTGGAACAACAATGGAGAACCACCATGATTCGTTAACATTTCACCTTGTACAATGATGTCTGAAAGATAGAAGCTTGTTCCTGCCAAACGGTCCATAATCAACAATAAGGCTGCTGAAAGTAAAACGGGGAATGAAAGTACTCCAAGAATAGCCGTAACGAAGAAGGTCCAAATGGTCAATGGCATACGCGTCATGGTCATCCCCGCAGTACGCAAGTTCAATACCGTAACGATGTAGTTCAATGATCCGATTAACGATCCTGCAATGAAAATAGTCATAGAGAACAACCACATGGTCATACCTAAACCTGAACCTGAAACCGCTTGAGGCAAGGCCGACAGTGGAGGATAAACTGTCCATCCTGCCATTGCTGGTCCTGTTTCGATAAACAAAGAACAGAACATTAAGATCGAAGAGATAAAGAAGAACCAGAACGAAAGCATGTTCAAGAACCCGGAAGCCATATCACGCGCACCCAATTGCAAAGGAATGAGGATATTCGAGAAAGTACCTGACAATCCACCCGTTAAGAGGAAGAATACCATGATTGTTCCGTGAATCGTTACAAGTCCGAGGTACA
Source organism: Crocinitomicaceae bacterium (assembly GCA_044353545.1). Taxonomy (GTDB): domain Bacteria; phylum Bacteroidota; class Bacteroidia; order Flavobacteriales_D; family Crocinitomicaceae; genus M0103. The sequence continues at coordinate 2,428 of JBILBT010000043.1, forward strand.
TGTCTTCCTTCAAGACACCTTCTGGCGCCCAAGTTTCACCCAAGAAGAACGACAAGAAATCAGAACTTTCACCTGGCCAAGCCAATTGGATTCTGAAGAGAATAGAAAGTAACATGGCGACAACTCCCATGAACACAGCGGTGATCAAGAATTGTTTTCCGATCATTTTGTGGTCATGACTGAAGATGTACTTCGAAACGAAATGTTCTTCATGGTGCTCATGGTCGTGATGACCGTGTGCTTCGTGATGTCCGTGTTCTTCGTGCGCTATTGCTGACATTTGACTTTATTTAAAGAGTTGTAAATCTTAATTATTTAACGGGTGCAGGCATTGCCATTGTATCTATCACCATCCCTGTAGTATCTGCTGGTGCCGCAGCTGCTGGTGCAGCTGGAGCTGGAGAGAACGTTGATTTAAATGTTTTTGCCTGTGCCCCTTTCATCCATTTGTTGTATTCCTTTTCAGACAATACAACTACAATCATTTTCATTTTGTAGTGGGCACCACCGCATATTTTGTTACACATCAACACGTAGTTGAATTTCGCGTCATTTTTCTTGACGCGCATGTCCTTCGTTGTGATGTCCGGAGTAAACTTAAATCGCGTTGTCATTCCAGGCACAGTATTAATTTGCGCTCGGAAATGCGGGAAATATGCTGAGTGAAGTACATCCTTTGCACGGAAATTAAATTCATACTCCTTATTCGCGCATAGGTACAATGTATCTTTTTGAATGATATCATCTTCTGCGGCACGATCCATTTTCTTATCGTGGTGTGCACGCATTTGATACAACAAACGAATCAAACGTTCTTTTCGAGAAAGGTCTATTTCCATTTTCTCACGTTCCTCAGGAACCAACATGATTTTACGGTTGTTCAATTTCGATACAAGCGAATCAATCCCAGTCAAGCCATGTTCCATAGCGAAGATTGCACTATCGATCGTTGCCGTTGTCATTATAGCCAATTCATTCTTGTCTGTCGTCAACTTGTAATCGAAACGACCAAGAATGTTGTCATATCCAGAATAACGCGCCGTCCAATCAAACTGCTTTGAGAACAACTCAACTCGAATGGCTTCATCAGAAGCAGCTGAAGTAGCATCGTTCCATTTCTTCAATCCAAGGATGATAATTACGGCAAGCACACATGCTGGTACTACCGTCCAAAGCATCTCCAACTTGTTGTTGTGCGGATAATAGAATGCTTTAACACCTTCTTTACGCACATAGCGGTACGAGAAATAAAACAACAATGTGTTTGTTAAGAGGAAAGCCGCAATGATCACTATAAAGTTAACATTCAATAACCAGTCCGTTTCACGACCGATTGAAGATGCCGCTTCTCCACGTCCAGTCCAACCGTATCGCAGAACTAACCATAGAAAAAACACATAAAGCGCAATAACAAATAGGAACATCATTCGTCCATTTAAGTTATTGTCACGATCTGTAATTTCGTGTTCACCGCGGTTGCGGAGCTTTGACGACAATTCGTAAACACGAACCAATTGAGCGATTGCAACAACACCCAAAACGATTACAAGCAGTGCGATTAATTTACTTAACATCTTTAGTCAATTATCTGTGATAAAATAAATTCAAATTATATTTCGTGGTGAACACTTTCATCCAAGAATGGGTGGTTCGCCGGTGTAAGAGGAGCCTTGGTAAGATTCACTAAGATCATACGAACAAAGAATCCCAATACTGCGAGCACCATTCCCAATTCTAAGAATCCAAATTGAGCCTGTGCGCCTAGTGTTCCTGCGGACACCATGATATAAACATCTAACCAGTGCCCCGTGAGAATGATCAAACCAACTAAGGTCAAGATTCCAGCATTTCTTTTCGCATCTCTTGACATCAAAATTAACATCGGGAATGCGAAGTTGATCAAGAACATAGAGAAATAAAGTATTTTAAAGTTCTCAATACGCATGATGTAATACGCTACTTCTTCACCAATGTTCGCGTACCAGATCAACATGAACTGAGAGAACCATAGGTATGACCACAAGAAAGAAGTTGCGAATGTCCATTTACCAAGGTCATGGATGTGGCTATCGTTTACATTTGGCAAGTAACCTAATTTTTTCAAATAAAGCGTGGTCAAGACAAGAACAACCATCGTAGAACACCACATACCAGCGAACGTGTACCATCCAAACAATGTAGAGAACCAATGCACATCAATTGACATCAACCAATCCCAAGAAGATGTTGAGCTAAATACAGCAAAGCATACCAAGAACGTAGCTGCTTTCTTGTAGTTTTTGAAGTGAAGCTCTGTTCCACCAATTGAATCTTCCAACAATGAACGTTTTCTAAAGCCCATCCAAAAGATGTAATAGATCGCCATATAGACTAATGTTCTCACCCAAAAGAAAATCTCATTCAAGAAAGGACGTTTACCTGCGATAATTGCATCGTAGTGGTGACTTCCTTCCGTGTACATTGCGGGATCCATCCAAGAGTAGATGTGAGCACCGTGCATGAACGTGATTGTCAACAATGTCACCAACATCAGAATCATTCCATAAGGAAGGAAACCTGCAACTGCTTCAATGACGCGCTTCACAGAAGCATACCATCCTGTTTCAGTTGCGTATTGCAAAGCCAAGAAGAATAAGGCTCCTAGACCTATTGCGAAGAAGAAGAAACTGTTGATCAACCCATTTGCAAGCAAGCGTGTTGCAAAATGATGATCACTCATGCCTGTAAAGATGCCGATCGCCGTGAACAATAAACCGACAACGATTAATGCCAAGGTTACTGTTTTTGCTCTATTCGTAATTTTGAATTCCATGTTCGTAGTCATTCAGATGATTATTTCTTTGCCGCTGCTGTTGTATCTGCTGCAGCAGGAGCAGCCATAGCCAATCCGTTTGCATCAAACTTTCCATAATTTGGATCCTGGAAACGATTTACATAGTGTACCAAGGTCCAAATTTCCTTTTTATTCAACTGAGATCTGTGTGATCCCATTGCTCCTTTACCGTAGTAGATTGAGTAGAACATTTGTCCGTCAGAAAGGGCTGCGCGATCCGTGTAATTCGGAACACCTGCATACGCACCACTCAACACCATAGGACCATTTCCGTCTCCTTTTTCACCGTGGCAGTGCTGACACATTGCAGTGTACAATTCTTTACCTGTCTTGAACATCTCTTCAGAATTCGCGGCAGTCACTTTAAACGGATTCATATCCGCTGCTGCCAAGGTATATTCGTCTGCTGTTGTTAAATCAGCCCCATACATACCGTGTGTTTCGCGGAAAGCTATGTTCGCTTTACGGAAATAAGGCAACATCAATGAAACCGTCGCTGAATCTGTTCCAAAATAAGGAATAGCTCCTGCAGGTGGAGTCATTGCTGACAAAGTCATCTTCATGCTTATGTACTCTTTTCCGCGCACCTCACCATAATCCACATAAGCTTCTATCGCTGGTGAACGGTACATATCTGGCATGTATTCCAATCCTGGGCTGTCTGGGTTTGATGTACAAGAGCCAAGAATCAATCCTGTCGCTGCAATCATGGTCAAACCTGCTAATGCCTTGAAGTTCATTTTCATCTGTCTAATATATTTTTTGTGTCAGACGCAGTATCTTACAATACCTGGCAATTATTTAATTTCTTTTTGATCCAATTCGATCATTCCTGTTTCGCGAATCATTCCTTCCAACTGCTCCGCAGAGAAGCTTGAATTTTCCGATAAGCGAATTTCCATCACAAATTTATCATCCGTTGTGCGTGGGTCAGGATTTTGCGCTGGCATACCAGGCAATGTTTTGTTTCTCAACAAATATGTAATTGCCATTCCGTGAGCTGCACACAATACGGTGAACTCAAACGTAATTGGAATAAACGCCAACATGTTGTCCAAATACGTGAAGTTTGGCTTACCTCCAATATTCATCGGCCAGTCTTCCACCATAAAGAAACGCATTCCATAGGTTGCCAACATGGTACCCGTAATTCCATAGATGAAGGCCAAAATTCCCAAACGGGTATTTTTAATACCGATGATTGGATCAATTCCGTGAATCGGAAACGGTGAAAATACTTCCGCGATTTTTACTCCTTTTGCAACCAACTTCTTTGCGCCGTCTTTTAGCACATCGTCGTCGTCATACATTGCATATATTACTTTCTCTGCCATGATCCTAACATTAATGGTTTGAGTGATTGTCGTGTGAATGATCCGGTGCATTCTTGTAAGATTCACCTGAAGATTTCAAGATTGTTTTGATCTCGTTCAATGCAAGTACAGGGAAGTAACGAGCAAACAACAAGAAGAAGGTGAAGAACAAACCGATCGTACCAATATAGATGGCAATATCGATGTGACTTGGGTAGTGCATACTCCATGCAGATGGAAGGTAGTCACGGTGCAAAGAAGTTACAATAATTACATAGCGTTCGAACCACATACCGATGTTTACAACGATGGAGATAATGAATGTAAACAACAAGCTTCTTCTCAAAGGACGGAACCACATCAGCTGCGGACTAATTACGTTACATGTCATCATTGACCAATATGCCCACCAGTAAGGACCGGAGAAACGGTTGATGAATGCGTATGACTCATATTCCACTCCTGAATACCATGATACGAACAACTCTGTCAAGTAGGCAACACCTACGATTGAACCTGTAACCATGATTACGATGTTCATGTATTCCACGTGTTTCGTATGGATATAAGCTTCAAGACCCATTGCCTTGCGCATCACCAAAAGAAGAGTTTGTACCATCGCGAATCCAGAGAATACCGCACCCGCCACGAAGTAAGGAGGGAAGATTGTGGTATGCCATCCAGGAATTACAGAGGTAGCAAAGTCAAAGGATACGATTGAGTGGACCGAGAATACAAGTGGTGTAGCGAGACCTGCCAAGACCAAAGAAACCAATTCGAAACGGTTCCAATGTTTTGCACGGCCTGACCAACCAAATGCCAAGATCGAATACATTTTCTTGGACAAAGGCTTCTTCGCACGGTCGCGAATTGTGGCGAAGTCAGGAATCAATCCAATGTACCAGAAAACAAGTGATACAGAAAGATACGTTGAAATCGCGAATACGTCCCATAGTAGCGGTGAGTTGAAGTTAACCCACAAAGAACCGAATTGGTTTGGTAAAGGAAGAGTCCAGTAACCTACCCACAAACGACCCATGTGAATCAATGGGAACAATCCAGCCATGAACACCGCGAAGATTGTCATCGCTTCTGCTGAGCGGTTGATCGCCATTCTCCATTTCTGGCGGAACAATAAAAGTACCGCTGAAATTAATGTTCCCGCGTGACCGATACCTACCCACCATACGAAGTTCGTGATATCCCAAGCCCATCCAATGGTTTTGTTCAATCCCCAGACACCGATACCGGTACCTAGAAGATACAAGATACTACCTACTCCGTACAAGCCAATGATCAATGCAATCCCGAAGAGGATATACCACATACGTGGCGCCTTATCCTCAATAGGCTTACATACATCCTCCGTAACATCGTGGTAGGTCTTATGACCTAAGATGAGGGGCTCTCTAATTGCTGCTTCCTTATGCATTACAACAGATTTTTATCAATTAATGATGTTTCTTTTTATTCCCGTGACCATTCGAAGCATGGTGACCTTCCGCAACTTGCAAAGCATCCAACACATCGTTTTTCTCATTGCGTACTTTCACTTTGTACCAGATATTCGGACGAACACCTACTTCTTCAAGTGCTTGGTATGAACGTTTGTCATCAGCACTTGAGCGTACCATAGATTTCAAGTCATTCCAGTCACCCACAGTGATTGCGTTTGTTGGACAAGCATCCACACATGCAGAAGCAAAATCACCATCCATCACAGGACGAGACTCTTTCTTCGCCACAAGCTTACCAGCTTGAATGCGTTGAACACAGAATGAACATTTCTCCATGACACCACGTGTACGAACAGTTACATCTGGATTCAATACCATTCTACCTAGGTCATCCTGTGCAGGATTCACTTCAGTAAATTTCTTGTATGATGGGTAGTTGAACCAGTTGAAGCGACGTACTTTGTACGGACAGTTGTTCGCACAGTAACGTGTACCGATACAACGGTTGTAGGTCATTTGGTTCAATCCTTCATTGCTATGTGTAGTTGCTGCCACCGGACAAACTGTCTCACAAGGAGCGTGGTTACAGTGGTGACATAACATCGGCATGTGAACAACCTTTGGATTCAACGCTGCAATTTCTGCCTCATCAAAACTAAAGGTCTCTGCATCCTTACGTGTTCCAACTGCTGCTTCTTCCTCTGATGCAAAATAGCGGTCGATACGCAACCAGTGCATTTCGCGGCCTCTTCTTACTTCATCTTTTCCTACAACAGGTACGTTATTTTCAGATTGACAAGCGATCAAGCAAGAACCACAACCGATACATGATGAAAGGTCGATTGTCATTCCCCAACGGTGTCCAATTTTTTCTACAGGATGCACATCCCAAAGGTCAAATTCACTAATCGGACGTTCAACGTGGTTACCATCCTTGTCCAGCTTTTTAAGCATGTGCGCAGGATTGTACGCTTCCTTGTCCTTGTTTGTAAATGTATCTAACGTTGTTTCACGAACAATTGAAAAACGTCCCATCACCGTATGGTGAATTTGAGTTGCTGCAATGCTGTATGTACCTTCTGCTTTCTTTATTGAACCAGAAACTTCGTAAGCCATTGTTCCATTTTCATTTTGAACGAAACGGAATACATTGGCACCGATTGGAATCAGCTTTCCATCCTCAGATGCTGCGTAACCGCCATATTCTTTTGTTTGAAACGCCGCTTTACCTATCTGTTCGCCGTTTTCACCACGACCATACCCAAGTGCGATACCTATTGTACCTGGCGCTTGTCCTGGAAGAGGATAAACTGGCAATGTCACAGATTCGCCTCCAACAGTAACTGTTGCTTGATTCAATCCGTGCTCTTGATCGTATGTTGTTACGTAACCACCTTTCTCCATTTCAGATGGATTCATGGTGATATAGTTATCCCAAGTTACTTTCGTCATTGGATCTGGCAACTCTTGCAACCACGGGTTGTTCGCTTGAGCACCAATTCCGATTCCTGTTTTTTGATACAAGGAGATCTCCAATCCAGATGACGTTGGTACAGCTCCAATCTTCGCATCAGCAAATACCAATGGTACCGCATCAGCAGCTTGTGGTGCAGTTACACAGCTGTTGTGCACTGCCATATTCCAGAAATTGGTCAAATCTGCCACACCTTCAGCTGTTGTCAAAAGTGGTGAAGTTTGCCAAGTCGAACGAATAAACTCGTGAGCTGTTTTTGAGTCTTTTCCACTGCGTGAAGCTTTACCCGCCCAAACCAATAGTGTTTCCAAAGCCGAAGCTGTGTTGAACAAAGGTCGAATCGTTGGTTGCGCTACCGCGAAGTGAGAAGTTGTAGGGTTATAATCTGCCCAAGATTCCAACGCGTGGTGATCTGGAGCGCTGTATTTACAATGAACCGCTGTTTCGTCTGCATGAGAAGCAAATGAAACAGATAGTTTCACCTTGTTTTTCAATGCTTCACCAAATGCTTTTCCATTTGATAAGGTATACACAGGATTAACGCCTAAGAAAAGAACAACATCAGAAGCTCTACCTCCAATGACATCTTTCACAAAAGCATTCATCTTCGCATCTTCCGATTTAAACAAGTTCACCTTTTCATTCAGGTCAATTGTTGTACCGTATGCGCCAAGAACATTGTTCAATTTATTTGCAAGAAGCTGTACCGATTTATTGTTCGAGCCAGCTACAATGATAGATTCACCTTTCGAAGCTTTCAACGCTTTAGCCGCCGCATCAGCAATTTTCGCCGCATCTGCAGATAGTGTTGTTGATACTCCCGTTGACACATTGAATGCCTTCAAGATGTAAGCCAATACATTTGCTTGCTCAGACGGCTTAATCATTCCACGGTAATCCGCGTTAGATCCAGTCACTGACATGTTGGATTCAAATTGAAAGTGCTTAGACATCCAATCTCCATCAGGATTTCTTCGCGTACCGTATTGCGTAGCGAATGACGTTGGCATCAACCATGTAGACAAGAAATCAGCTCCAACACTAACGATTGTTTTCGCTTTCGCGAAATCGTATGAAGGAATGATTTCAGCACCAAAGTTGTCTTTGTTCGCCAAGCGCATTCCAGCATAAGACACTGCATCGTATTGGATATGGTTTAATTTTCCATTTTCAGGAGTTGCTCCAATCGCCACTGCCAATTGATCAACTGCCGCTTTAAATGAAGGACTGATAATCGTATTTGTAACGATTGTCACTTTCTTTGCCGACTTCAATCCAGCCATTACAGCCGAATCCAACTGTTTCCATGTTGTTTCTGAACCGCTGTACATTGGCCCTTGAAGACGAGCACTATCATACAAACCAAGAACTGAGGCAATAATTTGAGCGTTTGTTCCTCCGTTTGTTATTCCAAAGTCTTTGTTTCCTTTGATATAGATCGGACGACCTTCACGCGTTTTAACAAGGATACTTGCATACGACTGACCATCGTAGTAAGTAGAAGCATACCAAGTTGGCATACCCGGAGTTACATCTTCAGGTTTATTTACGTAAGGGATTACCTTAGTTACTGGCGCCTCACATGCAGCTACGGTTGCTGCAGCTACACTAAAACCCAGAAATTTAAGGAAGTCGCGACGTGCTGTAGAGGTCTCTTTCAGATTTTCATCCGACAGAAAATCTTCCACTGACATTTGTGAAGGAAACTCTTGTTCTTTCGACTTGAGGAACTCGGGGGTCTCTTTCAACTCTTCAAGACCTTTCCAATATTTTCTTGTCATTCCCATATGATTTTCGACTACTTCGATTCGTTAATTAATAGTGGCATTTAGCACATTCCCAACCACCAAGTTCACTTACGGATACAATTCCATCCTCCAAATACTGCCCATAAAGTGCTGTCGCCTTTTTGTTTTGCAGCAATCTTCTGTGGATTTCATCATAGTATCCATCTTTCTTCGTATCCAGGGCACCTAAAGAAATTTCTTTCTTGGAGTGACACTCGATACACCACCCCATGGTCATGGTAGGTTTTGTCAATGGAATATTACCTTCAATTTTGTTGAGCTCAGAAACTGGTTGAACTTTAACCGCTTCAACTTGCTTCGTCATGTCGCCGTGACACTGCTTGCAATCTACACCTCCAATAACAACGTGTTGTGAGTGGTTGAAGTAAACGTGATCAGGAAGAACGTGGACCTTATTCCAAACGATAGGCTTCACCTTGCCGATGTATTTTCCAGCACCACTTGGGTCCCATCCTGCCGCATCATAAATCTTAGCAATTTGTTCTTGCTGAGCTGGAGTGCGACCATTTACCTGTTTGTGACAGTTCATACACACATTTACTGAAGGAATCCCTGCAGATTTTGATTTCGTTACTGAGCTGTGGCAATACTTACAATCAATTCCATTCACACCCGTATGGATGGCATGTGGGAAAGCAATTGGCTGTGACGGCTGGTAATCCTCAATCACACCAATTTGATACAAACTCAAGAAAAGAGAAACAATGATGCTGATCACAATGACCAAAGAACCAAGTCCGACATACAAGCGGTATTTCCAAGCCCACGTTTTGAACTCTTCACCGTAAGTCATTCCTTCTTTCACTTCTTCACCATTTGCATCTGATGCAGCAATGTTCAATTGACGGCGAACACCACCAACGGCAAGAATAATTGTAAAGAAAATCACACCAAGAATGATCCAAATCCATCCAAAGCCTTCTTCTTCAGCTGCTGCCTCATCCATTGGGGCCTCACCATCGACACCTGGAGCACCACCACCCGCTGGAGCAGCTCCTGGCTCTGGTTGAGCATCCACCCAATCCAAAATTGCGTTGATGTCCTCCTTCTTCAATTCTGGGAAGGCGCTCATCGCTGTTGGGGACCATGTAGATACTGTTTGCGCATACGGATCGCTCGCCGCTGCTGCTTGCCAGTTGTTCACCCACTGATAGATAGAACCTTCCTTTGCTCCACCATCTGCCCATTTCTGACGCGCCTTGAAAAGCTTCGGTCCAGTACCATTTTTATGAGGTTGGTGACAACTCGCGCACTTCGCTTTAAAAAGTGCTTCACCCTGTGCATGTGATGTAAAACTCCCCGCTATAAATACTAGCGCAAGAGTACCATAACACCAATTTTTTAAATTTCTAAACATCTGACTAATAGATATTTTAGTGTAAAAACGTTCGTCTAAGGTCAAATTAGACACTATTTGACGTTGCAAATTTAGAAGAATCGATACATTGAATGACAGTTTGATGACAATTTTCGAGTTCGACAGTTTAATTTAAAATGATTCTAAATAAGGTCTTTTTTAAGTTCGCACAACATTCACCTAAAAACACCGTATCATTCGCTTAATTTTCTTCGTACTTTGGAACAAATTGTTACTTTTGAAAAGTATTATGAAACACTATTTTCTCATTTTTACCGCGTGTATTATTTGTTCTTTACAAGCTCTAGCTCAAGAGGGTGAAGTAACTGTTATTAAAGATGCGCGCATCGATGCTTTGGTTAGAAAACAAGGCGCTCCTATTCCTCCGGCCAATGCGCCACAGATGGTCGGTTACCGTGTTCAACTTTTCTTTGATTCCGACAAGCAATTGGTAGATGAAGCACGCAGCAAGTTTATCGCTCAATTTCCGAAAGTTGATACGTACATTGTCTTTACGGGACCGAACTTCGTATTGAAGGCAGGCGATTTTCGCTCGCTTTTAGAGGCCGAGCGCGTTCGGGAAACATTGCTGCGCGAATTCCCAACAAGTTTTGTGATCAAAGAGCTCATTAATCTGCCGCGAATTGATCAGGAGTAATGCTGAACACATGGACCAATCATTTGGTAAGGAATATAAACTGTGCAGTAAAAAACTGATTGATTCTCTATTTACTGAGGGAAAATCAGTGAAAGTATTTCCCTTTACGCTCTTCTTCCTCATTCATGAAAATTCAGAAAATGTCCCTTTTCAACTGGTTATTTCTGCTCCGAAAAGAATAAATCGTCATGCACATGACAGAAATCGCATCAAGCGCATTGTTCGCGAAGCCATTCGAAAGAATAAATTTATCTTAGAGGACTTTTTAAAAGAAACAAACCAACAGATTGCTCTCTTTCTGGTGTATACAAGCAAGGAAGAATTAACAACAGACCAACTGGACACGAAATCAAAAAAGCTATTCACCCAACTCATTGAAAAATTACAAAATGAACATTAATTCTCTCTTCCGTCAACTGTTTGCCCTTGCTGTGGCATGCATTCTTTCCGTGCAAGTCTATGCACAATCCAATGGCTTTGAAGTCATTAAGAATATGGAGTTGATGGATCAAATCTATCAGCAGCTGGAAATGTATTATGTGGATGAGCCACAAGTTGGGAAATTGGGTAAAACGGCGATTGACGCGATGCTTAAGGAACTGGATCCTTATACCGTATATTACCATGAGTCAAACATCGAGGACTATCGACTCATGACCACAGGTCAATACGGTGGAATTGGGGCACTCATTCGCAAGATTGGAGACTACACCTTTATCGCTGAACCTTATGAAGGAAATCCTGCTCAAAAATCTGGGTTACAAGCTGGGGATAAGATTATTTCTGTGGATGGAAAGGACATGTTTAAAAAGGAATCGGATGATGTATCCAGTGCATTGAAAGGTCCAAAAGGAACGACCATTGTCATTGAAGTGGAACGCGAAAATGAAGGAAAAAGGAAAATCTCCGTGACACGCGATGAAATTAAACTCCCAGACGTCCCTTACTCAGGTATGGTCAATGGCACAGTTGGTTACATCAAATTGAACAGTTTCACCCAGACAGCAGCAGCTGATGTGCGTGCTGCGTTTCTTGATTTAAAATCTCAAGGGATGAAAGAGGTGATCCTTGATCTGCGCGGCAACGGCGGTGGCTTGCTCATTGAAGCAGTTAAAATCGTAAACATGTTCGTGAAAAAAGGCGAAACCATTGTCACAACGAAGGGTCGTGTGGCCGAAGAAAATCGCGTTTACACGACACTTGAGTCGCCACTTGATACGGAAATTCCACTCACTGTATTGATTGATGAGGGTTCGGCTTCTGCCAGTGAAATTGTCGCAGGAAGCATTCAAGACCTCGATCGCGGCGTTGTGATTGGTGAAACATCCTACGGAAAAGGCCTTGTTCAAAGGACTTATGACTTGAAATATGGATCAAAAGTGAAGTTGACCATCGCCAAATACTACACACCTTCTGGTCGTTGTGTGCAGCGCTTGGAATATTACGAAAAAGAAGATGGACAGCGTCCGAAAGAAATCGCAGATTCATTGCTTAAAGTGTTTAAAACGAAGAATGGTCGCGACGTCATCGACGGCAGAGGCATTGAACCAGATGTGAAGGTAGAATTGGAAAATCTCAGCCGTTTGACGGCCACTATTTATGCCAACAATTTGATTTTCAACTATGCCACGCGCTATCACATTGCCCATGCAAGCATCGCGGAGGCTGGTAAATTTGCCTTGACAGATGCTGAATACGACGATTTTAAAAAATATGTGTTGTCCGAGGAGTTCACCTATTCCACCGCCTCTGAAGAGATGCTCAAGAAAATGAAGGAGACCGCTGAAAAAGAAGGCTTTTATGAAGATTCCAAAACCGAATACGAAGCCTTGATGGCGCGTGTTGTTC
>JBILBT010000238.1:0-4860 GCA_044353545.1 Crocinitomicaceae bacterium
TCTCTAAACGAACAAAAATGAATCGAACAATCGCATTGACGGGAACTATTCTGCTTCTCATTTCCATTTTGTTAGGCGCTTTTGGCGCGCATGCTTTGAAGGAAGTTTTAAGGGAGGAACAACTTGTATCCTTCGAAACTGGGGTGCGCTATCAAATGATTCACGGCCTCGGTTTGTTGATTCTTGGCTTGAATGCAGAACGCCAAAAATTTCAACTTAAAACCATTTATTGGCTTTTGTTGAGCGGTGTGTTCTTGTTTTCTGTATCTATTTATTTTCTTGCCATGCAAGATGTTTTGGGAATGAAACTTAAGTTTTTAGGTCCGATTACACCACTTGGTGGATTGCTGATGATGCTGGGATGGAGCGTTTATGGATTTCAAATTTTTCGCTCAAAATCTAGTCATGAGCAATAAGTTTAATGTGACGATCTTAGGTTCGGGTACCTCTCAGGGTGTTCCCGTCATTGCCTGTGAGTGTCATGTCTGTTCGAGCATAGAAATAAAAGACCAGCGCCTTCGCGCATCCATACTTATCAACTGGCATGGACAAAATTTTGTGATAGATACAGGCCCCGATTTCAGACAGCAAATCTTGAAGTCAAAAATTAAAAGTCTCAGAGCGCTCTTGTACACGCACGAACACAAGGATCACATGGCAGGAATGGACGATGTTCGGGCCTTCAATCACCGCGAACAACGTGACATGGAAATTTTCTGTACAGATCGGGTTGCAGAAGCATTAAAGAGAGAGTACAGATATGTCTTTTCAGGTGAGAGGTATCCTGGGATCCCAACGGTGAATATTCATTTGATTGAAAATAGAACCTTTCGCCTCCCAGATGGACCAATCGTCACACCCATTGAAGTAATGCATTATAAGTTGCCTGTTTTTGGTTACCGAATAGGCGACTTTACCTACATCACGGATGCAAAAACCATATCGGCTGAGGAACGAAATAAAGTGCGCGGAACGAAAGTATTGATTGTGAATGCATTGCACCGATCGGAACACATTTCACATTTCAATTTGGACGAAGCATTGGAATTCATCAAAGACATACAGCCAGAAAAGGCGTATTTGACTCACATTTCACATTTATTTGGTACGCACGAGGAAATTATGGCTTCTTTGCCACCTAACGTATTTGTGGCCTATGATGGACTAGAATTGGAGGTGGAATGAGAGTGAAGAATTAAAAATTAAGAATGAAGGATGAAAGGTGCCGAGAAGATTTTCCAGTTCTCATGCAAACTCTTCACCATATGCCAATCTACTTTTTTAATTTCATGCCAATCTACTTTTTTAATTTCATGCCAATGACATTTGGCAAAGCCCAGAAGTTCATGTTGTTGTCGGTTGCATAGGTATTGGAAACGTAACTTCCAACCTTTTCAATGACGCGGTCGCCCGTACGAATGTATAAACTTGTTTCAGGTCCACCTTCAATGTAAATGGCATTCGTTAGTCCGTAGGGCATTCCGATCATAAAGCGAATCATTTCATTGTGGGTGTAAGGTGATCGCGAATAGATGTAATAAATATTACCCAAGGCATCTGTAGCGGCCACCATCATACTGCACGATTGGTAACGTTTATTCCAGCCCATTCCGGTGCCATTGCAATCAATCATACGAAGTCCTTGGGCGTAGCAGTGGTAATCGTCCTTGACCGTATGCCATGGATCACATTTCAAATCGATAATGCAAAAATCATGGGCACTGCTGTCTTTGGCATTCAAGGCAATCATTGAATTGTAATTTTCCCGAAGCAAAGCATTGTTGTGGTGGCCATAATTCTTCATGAATCCACGGTTGATTAAGCCATTTGACAGTTCGTACATGCCCGCATTGAGCACAACATTAAAGTCGAAGGTGTCCGCCCATTCACAAACCGATCGCGGACGTCCATATTCTGTAGCCGTAACTAATGAAAAGTCCATTTTAGAAGGCGTGATGCGCACGATAGTGATTTTTGAATCCCCTAAGATTGATTTTTGTGGTGCATCGACGACACAATACAAAAGACCATCGGCTAGTGTATCCCAAGCATAAGGTTTTTTACCAAAGTACGAGCTGTCCACGGCTGCCTGTCCGAAGGTTGTATGCGCAATGAAGAGGAGGCACAATACCTTTAGTGTCTGCTTAATATTTTTCATTCCAATCAAATTTCTTCTTTTCAAACGGAAAAACTTCCAATAATTCACCTGAATAATAAAATTGATAGGCAATTGCCCCAAAAGTGTATGCTTTATCCTTAATGCGAATGGTAGACCCACCAACGCGAGGATTCTTTTTCGGTACAGATTGAATGTAGCCCACATTGAACAATGTTGCCAGAATCTCTGGGCGATTTTCAATGGGAAATCCTGCGCGTTCCCACTGTACCTTCACCTGTTTTAAAAACAACGCAGCATACATGTAAGAGTAGAAGTGATTTCTGAAAGAGGTCAAACGATTGATGCGTTCAGATGAAGGGTCTCCTGTCGAAAAATCAAGCAAGGACTCGTATTGTTTGCCGAGATAATACTCGCTTTTTGAATCCTTTAAGTACTTCTCAATGTTTTGTGCAGTATGCTCTTTTATTCCTGTAACTCCGAAAGAAAATTGGGACTCCACAGAGAGTATTTTTAAGGGACCAATCCATTTTTTATAGGCCTCGCGGTTCGAATTAAACAGTCGAATCTGTTCACCTACCAGACACGACACAATCAATCTACCTTCCACACCCGTTACTGCAGCAACTGAATCGATCAATGCCCGGTCTTTGACAACAGCCTCCTTGAAAACTCCCCATTCTGCAATATTCATCCATTCAAAAGCACTTTTGTGGGTGTATTGTCGTTTGAAATTTCGACGGCTAGATTGGTGCTTCTTCACATCCGCCATGTAGCGTTTATCTTTCTTTAGTTCGATGTCGACCGCGTCCACCATGCGCATGATTTCTCGCTCATCCACTCCTTTTTTGTAGGCAGCAAGAATATATTCAGCATTTTTAGGATAGTATTTGTTGAGAATTAGTACTCGATGAAGGGCATCGTGGTGCTGAAAGGTCACCTTTGAAACATCTTCTTTGAAAGATTGGTTGTATTTGCTGTTGATCCCCGAGAAATATCTGTTGTTGGCATCGACAGAACCTCCTTCATCGGTCAACCGAAGCATTATGGCGGCGTAACTTGCGGTGAGGAAAAATCCAATCAATGCGAATCCTACTAAAAAGAAGTAGAAGGGTATTTTAAACCATTTGCTGTGAAATATTTTTTTCATTGAAAGTTGTCCGAGATTGGATTGCGAAAATAGAAATTCTAGGTCTGCTAATGCGCAAACTTTCAAGAAAACGCTTGTTAAAAGTTTCTTTTTACATTTGTCTAAATAATAAGAACGATGGCAAACAATTTACTAGAAGGAAAAAGAGGAATTATTTTTGGCGCATTGAACAGTCAATCGATTGCTTGGCATGTTGCAGAGAAGGCACACGAACAAGGAGCACGCTTTGTCTTGACAAACGCGCCAATTGCCATGCGCATGGGCGAAATCAATGGTTTGGCTGAAAAAACAGGTTCGAAAGTTATTCCTGCTGACGCAACAAGCGTTGAAGATTTGGAAAAATTGATCAGCGAATCCATGGAAATCCTAGGAGGAAAAATAGATTTTATCTTGCATTCTATCGGAATGTCGGTGAATGTCCGTAAAGGAAATCACTATACAACCGAAAATTATGACTACACGATGAAGGGCTTGGATGTTTCTGCGCTTTCATTCCATAAAGTGATGCAAACAGCAAAGAAATTGGATGCCATGAATGAGTGGGGGTCGATTGTTGCTTTAACTTACATTGCTGCGCAACGCGTATTTCCTGATTACAACGATATGGCCGACAATAAGGCCTATTTGGAATCGATTGCAAGAAGTTTTGGGTACCATTTCGGTGTAGATAACAAAGTACGTGTAAACACCATTTCTCAGTCACCAACAATGACAACAGCTGGAAGTGGTGTAAAAGGATTCTCCGAATTCATTTCGTTCTCCGACATGATGTCTCCACTAGGGAACGCTGATGCAAGTGCATGCGCAGACTATTGCATCACCTTGTTCTCCGATTTGACGCGCTATGTGACGATGCAGAACTTATTCCACGATGGTGGATTTTCAAATACGGGAGTAACACAACAAGTCATCGACCGGTTCTCTGAAGAATAATCTTTGAAATGCAGTCTTAGGGCTGCATTTTTTGTTTTATTTCGTAGATATTTCTGTTAAGGTTAAAACCAAAAAAAAATAAATGAAAGTTTTGATTGCATTTCTCTTGTTCTCTTCCAGTGTATTTGCGCAAGATCTCAACATCCGAAAAACTCAAGGCGGTTTATTCAGTTTAGGAGTTCGAACTACCTTAAGTGGGTTTACTGGTTCCAATGCTTTGGCTTCAGGAAGTGGTTTTGGAATTGGTGGACAATTCAGACTGCAGCCTGCAGCATCAGTGAATACAGATTGGTTTTTTGATTACATCACTGAAAACGCCGGTGAATTTGCCAATCGAACAGATTACCACATTGGCTGGAGTGTCTTGTATTATCCCTTAAAAAATGAAACACCCTTTGCTCGTCCTTATATTTTAGCAGGACATTGTTTCGATTATACCAAACTGCAAGAAAATGCCAACCGCAACAATTACATGGAGCGCTGGAGTTCTGCCATTCAGGGTGGAATAGGTGTTCATCTCAACCTCACAGAACGTCTTGACCTCTCCTTGGTCGGACAATACATGATCCATTTAGGAACTGATATTCATGAAGAATATATCGATGGTCAGGTAGTTTTTCACGAAGAGAAAGGGGGTACATTAGAAGGTCATTTGCTCTTT
>JBILBT010000239.1:0-4810 GCA_044353545.1 Crocinitomicaceae bacterium
TGGTCTTGATCAATACATTGTCCCATTGTACCACGCCAGTTGATGCTGCTAAACCTTTCCCCCAAAGGGCATTTCCCAACGAATCGATGCGAAATACTGCCGATTGCATCCAATTGTATTGTGCCGCTATGACCAAGCCCCCGTCGCCGGAAGCCGTTACTGCTTGACCTTTTAAATCAATCGTCGCCGTATGATACACTTTGGAGTACAAAGAGTCTTGGGCGTAGGAACGAGCAAAAACCAGCAGGAAAACTAGAGCAATGAACTTCATAAGAATAGATAACTTTAAACATGAAAGTTACAACAAAACGAGGATACACCAAAGCTACGTCGTGCACTTTTTTGGCCTCTACGGTGTTCGTTATAAAAAACGTTTATAGAGGCAGCCTAATTTTAAATGCAAATGAATGAAAAGTGCTTACGACATTTGTAGGATTAGAATAGACCACAGAAGATTTAAATAAACACGCTGAATTGCTATGGTAAATGTCATTATCTATCTTGAAGAAAGTCATGATTCAAGGAGCTTGGTAGATTTGCTACTGAAAAAACAACTTGTTGCAAAAGCAACAATAGACGTGAACAATGTGACTTATCTAGCACGTGACGAAGAAATTCATACACAGATAAATACGGTCATAACTGCACAAACGCGTTCTATACTTTTTAGTCAAATTGAGAAGTTGATTGATGAAATGTATGGTGGAACAGTCCCAGTATATTCCTTACCCATTACCCAAGCCAACGTACAATTCGATCGATTCATTCGTGAGAACACCCTCAAAGGCTAATTAAGGTCTTTTAAAAAGAAATGTCAACATCAATTTCGGCATCGTTCCACAACCGAATTAGAGCAAGAACAGTTTTAGTTCGTTTCTTCGATAGCTAACCCTTTGATTTCCTCTTGTTTCCGTTTAATCAATTCGGGGTTTCGAGCAATCAATTTTTCAACTGGTGTAATCGGCTCAGAAGTTAAAGGAAAATTGTCCATCAGTTCACCACTGTAGTAAAACTCATAGCACAAGCCTCCAAAAGTATATTCTCGTTCGGCAACATTGAAGTTTGACCCACCTACTTTAGGATGTTTGCTGGGTTTGCTTTTATGGAACCCTAGGTTGAACAAGGTTGCGATGATTTCTGGACGAAAGGCCAAAGTAAATCCTGCTTTTTCCCAATGAGCTTGATACTGACGAATTAAAAATGCAGTGTAGAGGTACGAATAATAATGGTCACCACCTTTGATCAATCGTTGAATGGTTTTGAGTTTGTGTGATTCAATGCTGGCATCGACGACATCTGGAAATGAATCGTTGACGTTGATGCAATTCTGGAAATAATCCCCCGCATAAAAATCTGAATTCTTGTTGAACACATTGCTTTCAATACGCAGGGCAGTGTGTTGAAGGATTCCTGTAACGCCGTAGCCACGATTTGTCGGCATCATTAGGCGGTTGAAAGGCATCACATATTGCTTAAATTTCTCTCTACCCGAGTTAAACATGCGCACTTGTTCGCCTACAAGACACATCACAATTAACCTGGACTCAACACCTGTAATGCGAGAAACGGAATCAATCGCAGCTTTATCGCGTGACACCGAAGTGCAAAAATCTTCCCACGCCTGAGAATGTGCCCATGGATAGAGCGATGTAGATTGTTTGCTATATGAGTTGTCAATCTTCTTAAATGCCTTTTGAACTGACTTGTCTTTTTTCAAAAAAATGCGCACCGCATCAAGCATACGATCCGCGATTTTAACATCATTCGTTTTTAGATATGCCGAAAGAATAATCTCTGCATTTTTAGGATACTTGTTGGAAAGCACGCCAATTT
This sequence comes from Crocinitomicaceae bacterium, assembly GCA_044353545.1. Classification (GTDB taxonomy): domain Bacteria; phylum Bacteroidota; class Bacteroidia; order Flavobacteriales_D; family Crocinitomicaceae; genus M0103. The sequence goes on from JBILBT010000239.1 coordinate 1,834, forward strand.
TTTGATAAATCCGAACGCGAAGAGCTTGCTGTTGTGATGAATCTAAATCTTTGTCGCTTTTTGCAGACACCTTGTCAAAATATCTGTTGTTAATGTCCACATCCCCCACATCATGTGTCCACTTCATCTTTACCGCCAATGCAGTAAACATTAAAAACAATGCCGCTGCGGCCAATAAATGAACGATAACTTTGTACGAAATGATGAATGCTCTTTTCACAGATTAGATTTTTTTTTTGCGAAAGTAATGGTTTTAGTCTAAAGACTTAGAAGACAATTGACAATAGACAAATGATTTTGTGTAATGCTTCGGTGGCTGAGGTTCTGAAGGAAGTCTCGAATTCACCACTGTAGGACAAAAGACCGCCCGCATACACGGACTCAAAGACAAAAGACCGCTGCGCTTAAAGATTTGATCGTACCTCGGTGGCTGAGGTTCCGAAGAAAGTCTCGAAGTCACCACTGTAGGACAAAAGACTTCAAAAAGTTACTAGTTACCAGTTCTGGAATTTTAGTTTCGAATTTTAATGCCATTCGCAGTAAATGGGGCATTCGAAGCTAGCGCCTAACTCGTAATTAGTAACTCGTACTTAGTAACTAACACTCCGCTTGAATCTTCTCCGCAATGCCATCCCACAGTCCGATGCGTTTTTGCATGGATAGTATGGCGATTTCCGTGACTTCTTCCCACTTTTGATCATCGTCACCACAAAGTTCTTCAATCATTTTCAGTGAGATCGGTCCGTGATCATCGCCGTCTATTTCGATGTGACGCTCCAAATACCAAATAAATTTTGAATAAGAAACATCGCTGGCTTTCTCCGATTCTTTCACGATCTCGATGAACATGTCAGGAATCAAGTCCTCACGGCCAAAGGTGAATGCTGAGGCGATGTTGTGCAACTTATTCCCGTCAACAACAGAAAATGTAAAGGCCATAAATTCTTTGGTCTTGTCTTGAATTGGCAAGGATGAAATGGTACTTTTCCAGTTTGGATTGTTCACCAAATTCAAAACGGTTTCCGTGTTTGCGCCTACTTGCTGCATCGCATTGATGTACATTTCAAAATGGCTGTTTGGTTCGCCGTCTTGGTCTAAGTCACTTTCTTCACCAAGTACGATTTCGTTGATAAATCGTCTGGTTATTCTATTTTTTGTTGGCTTCCAGGGAAGTTCCACGCAGGTCAATCCACGTTGAAGCCCCTTCAGCAGTGACATAAAATCCCACACAGCGAAAACATGTTCTTCCATGAAAAGACGAACAGCATTAGGTGAGCGCAAGGCACTATACAAGGGGTGAACGGTTAACTGCTGACGGTATGGTGCCAGAGCTTTTTCTAGGTTTTCAATGCGTTGCGACATGGAGATAAAATCTAATGGTTGCAGTATTCTCTTACCAAATTTAACAACGGTAAATGCCTTTTGTTCCGAGTTATTTCAAACCAATTCCCAATTCCTTCAACTGTGCTGCATTCAATGGAGATGGCGCATCAATCATTGTGTCGCGTCCGCTGTTATTTTTCGGGAAGGCAATGTAATCACGGATCGATTCTGATCCACCCATTGTTGCTACCAAGCGATCCAATCCGAAGGCCAGTCCTCCGTGTGGTGGCGCGCCATACTCGAAGGCACTCATCAGGAATCCAAATTGATCTTGTGCTTCTTCCTTTGTGAACCCGAGCAAGTCAAACATACGGGATTGTAGGTCGCGGTCATGGATACGAATGGAACCTCCACCCAATTCAACACCGTTCATGGCGAGATCATACGCATTTGCACGAACTTTCCCTGGTTCCGTTTGAATGAGGTGCATATCCTCTGGTTTTGGAGAGGTGAACGGGTGATGCATGGCATGGTAACGACCACTTTCTTCGTCCCATTCGAGCAATGGAAAGTCCAAGACCCACAGGGGTTTAAAGACATTGGGATCTCGGAGACCGAGTTCATTTCCGAGATGTAAACGCAACTCATTCAATTGCTTACGTGTTTTTTCAAGATCGCCACACAGCAAGAGCATTAAATCTCCTGCTTTTGCACCAGCTTTTGCTGCCCAAGCGGCAAGATCTTCTTGTGTATAAAATTTATCTACCGATGATTTGTAAGTCCCATCAGCGTTGCATTTCACATAGACCAAACCTTTTGCTCCAATTTGTGGACGCTTCACCCATTCGGTCAATTCGTCAAGTTGCTTGCGTGTAAATTCAGAACAATTTTCAGCGTTTATAGCAATTACTGCCTCAGCGCTGTCAAATACTACGAATCCTTTGCCGATGGCAAGCTCGCTTAAATCAACGAATTCCATTCCGAAGCGAATGTCCGGCTTATCAGATCCATAGCGCTCCATCGCCTCAGCATACTGCATACGTGGAAATGCTTCGGTAAAATCTACACCACGCACTGTTTTAAAGAGGTGTTTGATCAATCCTTCGAAGGTGTTCAAGATGTCATCCTGCTCAACAAAGGCCATTTCACAGTCTATTTGTGTAAATTCTGGCTGACGATCCGCGCGCAAGTCTTCATCGCGGAAACACTTCACAATTTGATAGTAGCGATCAAATCCAGACACCATCAACAATTGCTTAAATGTTTGTGGTGACTGTGGCAAGGCATAAAACTGTCCTTGATTCATTCGGCTTGGTACAACGAAGTCACGTGCACCTTCAGGAGTCGATTTAATCAATACTGGTGTTTCAACATCGAGGAATCCTTGCTCGTTGAGGTACACGCGAGTTTCCAATGCAACCTTATTTCGCAACATCAATTTTTGTTGAACAGGTGTTCTTCGCAAGTCGAGGTAACGGTATTGCATGCGGATTTCATCACCACCATCTGTTTCGTCCTCAATCGTGAAAGGCGGTAATTTAGCAGCGTTCAAAATGTGAAGTTCTGTGACACGGATTTCGATTTCACCCGTAGCCATGTTTTTGTTCTTGCTCGAGCGTTCAATGACTTCACCAACTGCCTGCACGACAAATTC